>NZ_DEPK01000248.1:0-12765 GCF_002358725.1 Microbacterium sp. UBA3394 | reverse complement strand
GTCAAGCGCTCCCGCTGAACGCGCCTCGGGGGCGGGGAATGTCTCACCGTCGTCCTCCGTTGCCCCTGGGTATGACGACCGTGGGAACCATCGGATGACCAGCCCCGCCCTCTCGGTGCTCGATCTCGTCCCGGTCCGCACCGGCCAGACCTCCTCCGAGGCGATCGCCGCGAGCCTGCACCTGGTGTCACGCGCCGAGGAACTCGGCTACCGGCGCTACTGGTTCGCCGAGCACCACAACATGCCCGCCGTCGCCTCGACGACACCGCCCGTGCTGGCTGCTGCCGCCGCGGCGCGCACCGAGCGCATCCGGATCGGATCCGGCGGCGTCATGCTGCCCAACCACTCCCCCCTCGTGGTGGCCGAGCAGTTCGCCGCGCTCGAGGCCCTGGCGCCCGGACGCGTCGACCTCGGCATCGGCCGGGCGCCCGGTTCGGATCCGGTGATCACGCAGCTGCTGCGTCAGAGCGGGACGACGAGCGACGTGGAGCGGTTCCCCGAGCACGTGCGCGACATCCTCAACCTCGTCTCACCCGATGGCGCCGCGCTGCGCTTCACCTCCGGCGGCACGTACGACGTGCACGCGACGCCGGCGGCGACCGGTGCGCCGGAGGTGTGGCTGCTCGGGTCGAGCGACTACTCGGCGCAGCTGGCCGCCGCGCGCGGACTGCCCTACGTCTTCGCCAACCACTTCTCGGGCCAGGGGCTCGAGCGTGCGCTGGAGGTGTATCGCACGCAGTTCCAGCCCTCGGAGCACCTGGATGCGCCGCGCACGTTCCTCACGGTGAACGTCATCGCCGCCCCGACGCGGGAGGAGGCCGAGGAGCGGTCGCTGCCCAACCAGCGGATGATGGCGCGCCTGCGCATGAACAAGCCCCTGGTGGCGAACGAGACGGTGGAGCACGCGAAGGCGACGACCGACGAGTTCGCCGGCATGGGCGAGACCATCATGGCCGCCGCCCGCGCGACGTGGATCGTCGGCACGGGCGACGAGGTCGCGGGAGAACTGCAGAGCCTCGCGGTGCGCCACGATGTGGATGAGGTCATGATCTCGCCCATCGCCGGTGCCTACGAGTCGGAGCCGCTGGAGACCTCCCCCGGCCGGGTCCAGACGCTCGAACTCGTCCACGCCGCCCGCGGCGCACTCGTCGCCTGATCCCGAACGCCTGATCCCGGCGCACGTCCCGAGCTCTCCTGACCGGAGCAGCTCGGCTCGATCTCGTTCACAACTCCTCAAGGCCGTCGCCGACAACGCCGATGAGCCTCCAAACGGCCGCACGTGAACAGTTCTTGAGGAGTTGTGGACGCGACCGAGCCAGCGGCACGAGCGCACCCCGGCGGTCGTGTGCTCACGCCCGGCCCACGAGCGTTTACTGCCTCGTCACAGGCGGAAATCGTGACGAAACGTGCGCGCAGAAGGATCGGGTAACGGGGCTCATTGCCGGCATCCCGACCCGGTCCCGTGACGACGACGCAGGACTCGACCCGGGGGAAGACGATGACGACGGTACGCGCAGCCATATCTCAGACGACCTGGACGGGCGACGTCGCATCCATGCTCGACCGGCACGAGAGTTTCGCTCGCGAAGCGGCCGCTCAGGGCGCGGATGTCATGTGCTTCCAGGAGCTGTTCTACGGCCCGTACTTCGGAATCACGCAGGAGAAGAAGTACTACCGGCTCGCCGAGCCCGTCGATGGGCCGATCGTGCAGCGATTCGCCGCCGTCGCCAAGGAGCTCGGGATGGTCATGGTGCTGCCCATCTACGAGGAGGCGCAGACGGGGGTCTACTACAACACGTCGGTGCTCGTCGACGCCGACGGCCGGGTGGTCGGCAGCTACCGCAAGAACCACCTCCCCCACGTCGAGAAGTTCTGGGAGAAGTTCTACTTCCGTCCCGGCAACCGCGGGTACCCGGTCTTCGACACGGCGATCGGGAAGGTCGGCATGTACATCTGCTACGACCGTCACTTCCCCGAGGGCTGGCGCGAACTCGGCCTGAACGGCGCTCACATCGTGTTCAACCCGAACGCGACCAAGCCGGGGCTCTCGAACCGCCTGTGGGAGATCGAGGGACCGGCGGCGGCCGTGGCGAACGGATACTTCGTGCTGCAGCCCAACCGCGTCGGGCGTGAAGACAACGAGTACGGCGAGGAAGCCGTCGACTTCTACGGCACGAGCCAGATCATCGACCCCCGAGGGAACTTCGTCGGCGACCGCGGCTCCGGCACCGAGGAGGAACTCCTCGTGCGCGATCTCGACATGGACATGGTCCAGCAGATGCGGGACGACTGGCAGTTCTTCCGAGACCGCCGGCCGGATACGTACGGAGACATCGTCGCTCCCTGACGTTCGTCTCGCTTCGCTCGCGCAACGACCTGGAACACAAGGAGACAGCGACATGGCAACCACACTCATCACGGGCGGGACCGTGGTCTCGGCGACCGGCCGGGGCGAAGCCGACGTGCTCATCGACGGCGAGAGGATCATCGCCGTCCTCGCGCCGGGATCGGTGCTCCTCGGCACGGACCTGGCCGGTTCCGTCGACACGGTCGTCGATGCCACCGGAAAGTACGTCATCCCCGGCGGGATCGACGCGCACACGCACATGCAGCTGCCCTTCGGCGGAACCTTCGCGTCGGACACGTTCGAGACGGGAACCCGCGCCGCCGCCTGGGGCGGCACCACCACGATCATCGACTTCGCGGTGCAGAAGTACGGCGAGCGCGTCCAGGACGGTCTTACCCGCTGGCACGACCTCGCCGCCGGCAACTGCGCGATCGACTACGGCTTCCACCAGATCATCGGCGGTGTCGACGACGACTCCCTCGCCGCGATGCCGGCCCTCATCGACGAGGGGATCACGAGCTTCAAGCTCTTCATGGCCTATCCCGGCGTGTTCTATTCCGACGACGCGCAGATCCTCAAGGCGATGCAGGTCTCCGCCGATACGGGCCTGCTCACCATGATGCACGCCGAGAACGGGCCCGCCATCGACGTGCTGGCCGAGCAGCTCGTCGCCGCGGGGAACACCAGCCCGTTCTTCCACGGCAAGGCCCGCGCGTGGCAGATGGAGGAGGAGGCCACCCACCGGGCGATCATGCTCTCGCACCTCACCGGCGCGCCGCTCTATGTGGTGCACGTGAGCGCCAAGCAGGCCGTCGAGCAGCTCGCGTGGGCGCGCGACAACGGACAGAACGTGTTCGGCGAGACGTGCCCCCAGTACCTGTACCTGTCGCTCGAGGAGCAGCTCGGCGCCACGAGCGAGGAGTGGGGCGACTTCGAAGGCGCCAAATGGGTGTGCTCCACGCCGCTGCGATCGCACGAGGAGGGCCACCAGGACCACATGTGGCAGGCCCTGCGCACGAACGACCTCCAGATGGTCTCCACCGACCACTGCCCGTTCTGCATGAAGGACCAGAAGGAGCTCGGCCGCGAGGACTTCCGCGCGATCCCGAACGGGATCGGATCGGTCGAGCACCGCATGAACCTCATGTACCAGGGAGTCGTCACCGGGCGCCTCACCCTGGAGAGGTTCGTGGAGCTGACCTCGACGACCCCCGCTCGCATGTTCGGCCTCTATGGACGCAAGGGCGTCATCCAGCCCGGTGCCGATGCCGACATCGTCGTCTACGACCCGCGGGGGCACACCTCCATCGGCTACCACGAGAATCCCGACGGATCCCCCACGGGCAGAACCCATCACATGAACATGGATCACTCGGCATGGGAGGGGTACGAGATCGACGGACACGTCGACACCGTCATCTCCCGCGGACGGATCATCGTCGACGACGACCGCTACCTCGGCACGGCCGGAGACGGTCAGTACCTCAAGCGCGGCCTGTCGCAGTACCTGGTGTGAGCATGCAGCCCGTCATCGCCGCGCCTCCCGCCCGCCCCCACGACCGGACGGAGTGAGCGCTCATGGACTTCGGAGTGGTCCTCCAGACCAACCCTCCCGCCTCCCGCACGGTGCAGCTCGCCAAGCTCGCCGAAGCACACGGCTTCAGCCACGCGTGGACCTTCGACTCCCACCTGCTGTGGGAGGAGCCGTACGTCATCTACGCCGCCATCCTCGCCGAAACCCGGAAGCTCACCGTCGGACCGTTCGTCACCAACCCCGCCACGCGGGACTGGACCGTGACGGCCTCGCTGTTCGCGACCCTCAACGAGATGTACGGCAACCGCACCATCTGCGGGATCGGACGCGGAGACTCGGCCGTGCGCGTGACCAACGGCAGACCGTCCTCCATGGCGGAACTGCGCGAATCGATCCACGTCATCCGCGAACTCGCGAACTCCCGCCCCGTCGAGTACAAGGGCTCGACGCTGCGATTCCCGTGGAGTTCCGGATCGGCACTGGATGTGTGGGTCGCCGCCTACGGCCCGATGGCCCTGAAGCTGACCGGCGAGGTCGGGGACGGGTTCATCCTGCAGCTGGCCGACCTCGATATCGCAGCGTGGATGATCCGCACCGTGAAGGAGGCCGCCGAGGCCGCCGGGCGCGACCCCGACGCGATCGCCTTCTGCGTGGCGGCACCGATGTACATCGGTGACGACGTCGCCCACATGCGCGATCAGTGCCGCTGGTTCGGCGGGATGGTGGGAAACCACGTCGCCGACATCGTCGCCAAGTACGGCCATCACGGCGATGGCGTGCCCGAAGCGCTCACCGACTACATCGCCGGCCGCAGCGGCTACGACTACAACACCCATGGACGCGCGGAGAACGACCACGTCGACTTCGTGCCCGATGAGATCGTCGACCGGTTCTGCGTGCTCGGCACCGCTGAGCAGCACATCGCCAAGCTCGCGGCACTCCGCGATCTGGGCGTGACCCAGTTCGCCGGCTACCTCCAGCACGACAACAAAGAGGAGACGATGCGCGTCTACGGCGAGACGGTCATCCCCGCGCTGCGCGAGCACGTGACGGCGAAGGCATGACGGCGGCTCGCTGGCTGGCGGTCGGATGGGGCGTCATCGGCATCCTCGTCGTCATCGGATCGTGGGAGCTCTACAAGGCGACGGGGCCCGCCGAGGGCGTCGTGGTCGGCGCCGTCGACGGCGAGACGGGCTCCGGCGTGATGATCCTGCCGCGCACGCACGATCGCGCGATGCCGCACGTGTGGGACATGATCGTGCGCCTGTTCGCCCCGACGAGCGGCGGGGACACACCACCGCTGTGGATGTCGGTGGTCGCCGCGGCCGGAGTCACCCTCGGAATCGCCGCAGTGGGATGGATGATCGGGGTGATCGTCGGCGCCGCGCTCGGCCTGATCATGCAGCGGTCACGTCTGGCCGAGTGGGGCCTTCTGCCCTGGATCGTCCTCAGCCAGATCGTCCCCCTCATCGCCTTCGCGCCGGTCGTCAACGCCATCGGGAACCAGATCGACCGCGACGTCATGCCCTGGCCGCAGTGGCTGTCCGTCGCGGTGATCGCCTCGTACCTCGCCTTCTTTCCCGTCGCCGTCGGGATGCTGCGCGGACTCGCCGCGCCCGACCCTATCCACGTCGACCTCATGCGGAGCTACTCCGCCGGCTACTGGTCGACGCTGTGGCGGCTCCGCCTGCCCGCGGCGGTTCCGCACCTGTTGCCCGCGCTGCGGCTCGCCGCGGCCAACGCGGTGCTCGGCGCCGTGGTCGCGGAGGTCTCGATCGGGATGCGCGGCGGCATCGGCCGCATGCTCATCCAGCTCGCCGGCCAGGCGTCGTCCGACCCGGCGGCACCCTGGGCACCCACCTTCGGCTCGATCGCCCTGGGACTCATCGCCGCCGGCACTGTCGCCGTCATCGGCGTGGGGTTGAAGAACTACCGCCGAGGAGAGGCCGCAGCATGAGCGTTTCCCCACCGACCACTCCCCTCGCGGTGCGCGCCGCCGGCATCGGGAAGACGTTCTCGACGGCGGGCGACGACGTGCACGCGCTCACCGGGGTCGACCTCGAGGTGGCTGCCGGCGAGTTCGTCTCGCTGATCGGTCCGTCCGGATGCGGAAAGTCCACCCTCATGCGGCTCATCGCCGACCTCGACACCCCGACCGAGGGCACGCTGGAGATCTTCGGAAAGACGCCGGAGCGGGCACGGGTCGCGCAGGACTACGGCATCGCCTTCCAGCAGGCAGGCCTCCTCCCCTGGCGCACCGTCGCGGCCAACATCGCGCTGCCACTCGAGGTTCATGGACAGGGCCGCACGGAGCGGGATGCTCGCGTGCGCGAGCTCACGCACCTCGTCGGCCTGCAGGAGTTCACGGAGCGCTATCCCGACGAGCTGTCGGGTGGCATGCAGCAGCGCGTCGCGATCGCCCGGGCCCTCGCGGCCCGTCCGAAGCTGCTGCTGATGGACGAGCCGTTCGGCGCCTTGGACGAGATGACGCGCGAGTACCTGCAGGTCGAGCTCTCCGGGATCGCCGCCGAGACCGGAGCTGCCGTGGTCTTCGTCACCCACTCCATTCCCGAGGCCGTCTTCCTCTCCGATCGGGTCGTCGTGATGAGTCCCCGTCCGGGCCGCATCGCCGAGATCGTCCCGACGCACCTCGGCGGCGGACGCGACGAGGCGCTGCGCGAGTCGCCGGCCTACTTCGACCGCGTCACCGCCGTGCGGGAGGCCCTTCACGGCACGCGCGTCGAGAGGGCGAACGAACGATGACCGCCGCGGACGAGCTCACCCGCGCCGCACCCGTGGCCCGCGCGCCACGCGAACGGCCCCTGCCGCCGTGGCTGCGCATCGTCGCACCGGTCGCGGTCGGCGTGATCGGCGCGGTGCTCTGGACCCTGTGGGTCGACGTGCTCGGCACCGCCCCGCGCATGCTGCCGAGCCCCGTGGCGATCGCCGTCGAGTTCGTCACGCGGTGGCAGATCATCGCCGACGACATGATCGTCACCGCCACCAACGCCGCCGTCGGGCTGGTCGCCGGCACGGTCCTGGCCGTGCTGCTCGCCGGCCTCGCGACCGCTGTGCGCCCGATCGACGGGATGCTCGCTCCGCTCGTCGCGGCGTTGGCGGTGATTCCGATCGTCGCCCTCACCCCGCTGCTGAACACGATGTTCGGCGCCTCGAGTCAGTTCGGCCGGCAGGCGGTCGCGACGATCGCGGCGTTCGTCCCGGTGTTCGTCAACGTGGTGCGCGGCCTCCGACAGACGCGACCGGTCCATCGCGACCTGCTGCGCGCATCCGCCGCCACCGGTGCGCAGACCTTCCGCTACCTCACCCTCCCCACCGCGGTGCCGTACCTGATGACGGGACTGCGCATCGCCGCCTCCCTCGCGGTCATCGCCGCCCTGGTCGCCGAGTACTTCGGCGGCCCCGCCGACGGCGTCGGAACGTCCATCGCCACGTACGCCAAGTCGGGCCGGGCGGCGCTGGCGTGGGCGTACGTCGTGGGCGGAATCCTCATCGGGCTCGGCTTCTACCTCGCCACCACCCTGCTCGAGCGCTTCGTAACGAGGGGGCCACGCCCCTGAGCACGACCGACGAGGGACCGCCCGCACCGACCCATCCGCCCGAATCACCGCACCACCCGCAACACCGCACCGCTCGCATCACCCGTACAACCCCGCATCACTTCTTTCAACAGAGAACGGACGCAATCATGAGACACAGCATCCGACGCGGAATGTTCACCGCGTCCACCATCGCCATCACCGCCCTGGCACTCGCCGCGTGCTCGGGGTCCGACGCCGACACTGCCGCCGACACCGACTCCTCCGACGTCGAACCGCTGACCGAGATCAGCCTCCAGCTGCAGTGGCTGCCGCAGGCGCAGTTCGCCGGGTACTACCTCGCGCAGGAGATGGGCTACTTCGAGGAGGAGGGGTTCGACTCTGTCGAGATCGTTCCGTCCGGCGGCGACATCGTCCCGCAGGACGCGCTCGTGGCCGGAGACGTCGACTTCGCCATCGCCTGGGTGCCCAAGGTGCTCGGCACGCTGGAAGCCTCGGGCGTGGAGCTCACCGACATCGCGCAGGTCTTCCAGGAGTCCGGCACCCTCCAGGTGTCGTGGGCCGACGACGGCATCACCTCGGTCGCGGACTTCGAGGGCCAGCGCATCGGCTCATGGGGGTTCGGGAACGAGTGGGAGATCTTCGCCGCGATGGCCGAGGACGACCTCGACGCCACATCGGTGTCGATCACGACACAGGACTTCAGTATGAACGCGCTCCTGGACCGCGACGTCGACGCGGCCCAGGCGATGACCTACAACGAGTGGGCGCAGATCCTCGAGGTCATCGATCCCGAAACCGGCGAGCTGTATCAGCCCGAGGACTTCAACGTCGTCTCCTATGCCGACACGCAGGGAGCCATGCTGCAGGATGCGATCTGGGCGGACACCGAACGGCTCGAGAGCGACCCCGCCTATGCCGACGCGGCGGTGCGGTTCCTCAAGGCGATCACCAAGGGGTGGCTCTACGCGCGTGACAACCCGGAGGATGCCGCCGACATCGTCTACGACATCGCCTCGAACGCGGAGGCCGCCTTCCCCGTCGGACCGGTGCACCAGCTGTGGCAGATGAACGAGGTCAACAAGCTCATCTGGACCGGCGCCGACTTCGGTGTGGTCGACGCCGCCGCATGGGATCAGACCGTGGCGGGAGCGCTGGCCGCGGTCAACCAGGACGGGCTGAACCTCATCACCACCGAACCGCCCGAGACGGCCTACTCGAACGAGTACATGGAGCAGGCGCTCGCCGAACTCGCCGACGAGGGTGTCGAGGTGACCGGCGAGTACACGCCGATCGAGGTCGAGCTCACCGAAGGCGGCATGTGAGGTGACCCCGGGGTGTCCCGCGTCGATGGCCGGCGCGGGACATCCGAGGTGGCGAGCTCGTCGCCACCGGACCGCTTGACCCGACGACCCCGACCCAGGAGGGTGACGGCATGACGCACGAACTCGATGCCCGCGCGAAGGAACTCGACCGGGCCCACGTCTTCCACTCGTGGTCCGCGCAGGAGGGGCTCGATCTGCCGGTGATCGCCGGCGGATCCGGGGCGTGGGTCTGGAATCACGCCGGCGAGCGGATGCTTGATCTCAGCAGCCAACTCGTCAACGTGAACATCGGCCATCAGCATCCCGCGGTCGTCGCGGCGATCCAGGAGCAGGCGGGGCGGCTCGCGACCATCGGCCCCGCCACCGCGAATCTCCACCGAGGCGAGGCAGCCGCTCGCATCCTCGACAAGGCTCCCGATGGCTTCGCCAAGGTCTTCTTCACCAACGGCGGAGCCGACGCGAACGAGAACGCCGTGCGCATGGCGCGCCTGACCACCGGCCGCGACACGGTGCTGTCGACCTACCGCTCGTACCACGGCAACACCGGCGGCGCGATCGTCGCCACCGGCGACTGGCGGCGGATGCCCAACCAGTACGCACGAGGTCACGTGCACTTCTTCGGGCCGTACCTGTATCGCAGCGAGTTCTGGGCGACGACTCCCGAGGAGGAGTGCGAGCGTGCGCTTCACCACCTGCGGCGGGTCATCGAGTCGGAGGGACCGCAGACGATCGCCGCCGTGCTGCTGGAATCGGTCCCGGGCACGGCCGGCATCCTCGTGCCTCCGGCCGGCTACCTCGCGGGGGTCCGCCACCTGTGCGACGAGCACGGAATCGTGCTCATCCTCGACGAGGTCATGGCCGGATTCGGACGCACCGGCCAGTGGTTCGCCTTCGAGCGTCACGACATCGTGCCCGACCTCATCACCTTCGCCAAGGGGGTCAATTCGGGTTACGTCCCCGTCGGCGGCGTGATCATCAGCGAGGCGATCGCGGCGGCCTTCGACGACCGCGTCTTCCCCGGCGGTCTCACGTACTCCGGGCACCCGCTTGCGGCGGCCTCGATCATCGCGTCGATCGACGCGATGACCACGGAGGGGATCGTCGAACACGCCCGCACGGTGGGAGCCGACGTGATCGGACCGTCACTGCGCGCGCTCGCGGACGACCACGACCTCATCGGCGAGGTGCGCGGCGAGGGCGTGTTCTGGGCGGTGGAGCTCGTGGCCGACCGCGGCACTCGCGTCCCGGTGGCCGCGACCACGATGGCAGCGCTCAAGCAGGAGCTCAGCGTACGCGGGGTGATGGCGATGACCGTGGAGAACCGCATCCATGTCGTCCCACCCTGTGTGGTCACCGCCGACGACATGACCCAGGGGATGGTGGCGCTCGATGGCGCGCTCGCGGCGGTCGCGGCGTGAGGGGTTGCGCGCCGGGCGGCGCCACGCAGACTGGATGAAAGCCCCCACGAGGGGCCACTCGAGGGAGAGAGAACGATGACAGACACCACCACCCTGTCCGCCCCCGCCGGCTCGACCGAGAGGCCGATCATCGAGCACTGGGTCGCCGGCGGCCCGTGGTCCGGAGCCTCGGAGCGCTCGGGGCCCGTTTTCGATCCCGCGACCGGAGAGGTGCAGAAGCTCGTGCGCTTCGCCGCACCCGGTGACGTCGATCACGCGGTGCGCGTTGCCCGGGAGGCCGCCGAGACCTGGCGCGATGCCAGCATCGCGAGGCGTCAGCAGGTGCTGTTCGCGTTTCGGCAGATCGTCCACACCCGTCGAGACGAGCTTGCCCGCATCCTGACCAGCGAGCACGGGAAGGTCGTCTCCGACGCGCACGGTGAGATCGCCCGCGGCCTGGAGGTCGTGGAGTTCGCGTGCGGACTCGGACACCACACGAAGGGGGCGTACAGCGAGAACGCCTCGAGCGGCATCGATGTCTACTCGCTCCGTCAGCCGCTCGGCGTGGTCGCCGTCATCAGTCCGTTCAATTTCCCCGCGATGGTGCCCATGTGGTTCTTCTCCATCGCCATCGCCACCGGGAACGCCGTGATCCTCAAGCCGAGCGAGAAGGACCCGAGCGCGGCCAACTGGCTGGCAGCGGCGTGGGCGGAGGCGGGTCTTCCGGCGGGGGTCTTCACGGTGCTCCACGGCGACAAGACCGCGGTCGACGGGCTCCTCGAGCATCCCGACATCCAGGCGGTCTCCTTCGTCGGGTCGACGCCGATCGCGAGATACGTGTACGAAACGGGAACGCGCCACGGCAAGCGCGTCCAAGCGCTCGGCGGCGCCAAGAATCAGATGCTCGTGCTGCCGGACGCCGACCTCGACCTGGCCGCGGACGCGGCGGTGAGCGCCGGGTTCGGGTCGGCGGGCGAACGGTGCATGGCCATCTCGGTCGTGCTCGCGGTCGACACGATCGCCGACGCCCTCGTCGAGCGGATCGCGCAGCGGATGGCGGCGCTGCGCACCGGTGACGGCACGCGCGGCTGCGACATGGGACCGCTCATCACCGCGGAGCACCGCGACAAGGTCACCGGCTATGTCGCGGTCGCCGAACAGGACGGCGCATCCGTCGTCGTCGACGGACGCGGTATCGAGGTCGACGGCGACCCGAACGGCTTCTGGCTGGGTCCGACCCTGCTCGATCGTGTGCCGACCGCATCCGCCGCCTATCGTGAGGAGATCTTCGGTCCCGTCCTGTCGGTGGTCCGCGTCGGCGGCTACGAAGAGGGACTCGATCTCATCAACGCCAGCCCGTACGGCAACGGCACCGCGATCTTCACCAACGACGGCGGTGCGGCCCGCCGCTTCCAGCGAGACGTGCAGGTGGGCATGATCGGCATCAACGTGCCGATCCCGGTCCCCGTCGCGTATCACTCCTTCGGTGGCTGGAAGGCGTCGCTGTTCGGCGATGCGAAGGCGTACGGTGTGCACGGATTCGAGTTCTACATGGCCGAGAAGGCGGTCACCTCACGATGGCTCGACCCGTCGCACGGCGGGGTCGACCTCGGGTTCCCCCAGCACACCTGACACTCTCGCCCGGGCGCCGAGGCGTACCGGATCACTCCGGGGTGTACACCTCGAGCGCGTCGGCGATGCCCTTCACCCGCAGCCGGAAGGCATCGCCGTCGCGCTGTACGAGCTCGCCGTCGTGCACGAACGACAGCTCGCCGCCCGCGGCGCGATGCACCGTGAGGTCGAGGTCGTCCAGCAGCATCCGCTCGATGTCGGACTCCGGCGGCAGCAGACGGAGGAAGCGCAGCACCGCGGTGGTCTTGCGGCCGAAGGCGAGCGATGCCACGGCGCGCGTATGCGACCCGCGTGCGTGGTGGAAGCGCACGTCGAGCCGGTCGTCGCCGAGCGTGATGCGCTGCAGCGTCGCGATGCGCGCTTCGTCGTTCGCGCCGACGCTGACGAAGACCGACCACACGCGCGCGTGCCGCCCGCCGCGCCCCACCCGGATCGGCTGCGCGTCACGCAGCTCGCGCCACGCGGCCGCGGCCCCGCCGATCCAGGTGCCGAGCCGGTCGACGCGTCGCTTGCGCTCGGCGACGAAACCGGGATGCAGCCCGAGCGTGACCGCATCGAGCACGGTGATCGGCTCGTCGTCGTCCGCCCGCACCTCGGCCACCGCGACACGGCGGCGCCGCCCGGCGAGGTAGGCGGCGAGGGCGTCGTCGACCGTCTCGATGCCGATCGCCCGCGAGAAGTGATTGAAGGTGCCGGCAGGGAGCACGAGCAGCGGAATGTCGTGGCGGCGCGCCGTGTGCGCCATCGTCGAGACCGACCCGTCTCCGCCGTGCATCGCGACGGCCGTCGGCGGGTCCTCGCAGGCCATTGCGGCATCCACCACCCGGGCGAGGTCTTCACCGTCGGCCAGGTCGTGCACGGTCGCGCCGGGCACGTGCCGCTCGATGAGGGGGCGCGGGTCGTCGTGAGAGCGGTCGCGGCCGGACTTCGGGTTCAGCACGATCAGGAGGCCGCGACCGGGGAGGGTGTCGGT
>NZ_DEPK01000045.1:0-3485 GCF_002358725.1 Microbacterium sp. UBA3394 | reverse complement strand
CCCAGATCAGGTTGACATTCCCATCAGGGCAGGGCGAGACGAAATGTCCATGTTCGGCAAGAGCCAGTGGCACGCGACTTGTCCATCTTTAGGTTCGCTCGGAGGCCGTACCGGACTCGGTAAGTTTCACGTATGGCGAAGAACCGGAAGATCGAGCAGCAGATCGCTGTCTTTGGAGAGAGCGGCAGCGGCAAGACCGTCCTGGTCTCATCGTTCTATGGGGCGACTCAGCAGCAGGCGTACAAGGCCGAGCACCCTTACGAGGTGGTCGCGGATAAGCAGTCCCAGGGTCGCTCGTTGTACCAGGCGTACCTCGGCATGCGCGGGTCTGCGACCGTTCCGCTCACTACCCGCTTCGACTCGGAAACCTATGCCTTTACGGTTAGGGCAAAGGACTCTTCGCAGGGGAACGACGAGAAGCGTCGGCCCTTCGATGCAGTGCAGATCGTCTGGCATGACTACCCCGGCGAGTGGTTCGCTCAGGATCTCGAGGGACCGGAGGCAGATGCGCGGGTAGCCACCTTCCGGCGGCTCCTTCGATCGGATGTCGCTCTTCTCCTCGTAGATGGGCAACGGCTCGTCGACAACGCTGGAGAGGAGGAGCGGTACTTGAAGTCGCTCCTCGCCAACGTGAGCAACGGTCTCCGCCTGATGAGAGACGATTTACTCGAGGGAGGCAAGAAGTTCGTCGAGTTCCCCAGAATTTGGGTGCTGGCCCTCTCGAAGTGCGACCTGCTCCCCGGCATGGGCGTGATCGATTTTCATGACCTCGTGATCGATAAGGCCACCCATGAACTTAACGAACTCGAGAGCACGCTTGCGAGCTTCATCGAGGCGCCCGAAGCATTGTCAGTTGGCGAGGACTTCATCCTGCTCTCGTCCGCAAAGTTCGAGCCCGGCAGGATCGAAGTCACGGAGCGTGTGGGGCTCGATCTCATCCTTCCACTCGCGGCTATGCTGCCGTTTGAGCGTCACGTCAAGTGGGCAAAGGGGATGACGGATCGGGGCAAGGTCTACGAGCACCTTGTCGCGGGAGGGGTCTCGATGGCCGCCGCGCTCGGAGGGCTTGGGGCCCTGGCCACGAAGCTTGCAGGCAAAGACAACAAGCTTCTGACCTCCCTCGGTCTCATCCTGACTCACTTCGGCTCTGCGATTGAAGACCTTGCGAAGATGGGCGGCGACAAGCTCACAGCGGCCAACCGGGACGCGGTCTCCAAGCACGAGAACCTGCGGAGCACCCTCACGGGATTCCAGCTGAAACTTGATGAAGCCGAAGCCGACGAGGTTTTTCTGCGGAGTAGTAAGTGACGTTCATTTGGGCAACGCGCGGCCGGACGTGGGGGTTTAGGTTGTTGTTCGATGCCGGCATCGCCGATCCGCGGGCGGAGTACCTCCGCCGTTTCGCCGGTGTCGAGAATGTGATGCCCGCATTCAGGAGGGACGGCGACGTCGTGGTCGCACGCTTCCCCGACCCGCTGAACAGACGCGACTCCGCGGGACGTGTTATCCCGCACGAGTTCGTCGTGTTCTCACCGACGTCCAACGCGATTTCCTCGGTCGACGACGCAATACGCGAGCTATGGCCCGAAGTGGATGGGACCTTCAAACGCATTTGGGACGGACCGGACCCCACGAAGAGTCACTGACCAGATTGGAGATCACATGGCCCGCTTCGGGAACAGCGCAGACCCGAGCCTCCGGCTAGAGACGACTACAGGCGCTTTGGGTCAGCTCCAGTACGTCGCCTTCCCGGTGCGAAGGACTCGGGTCTCACCGACGGAGCACATCGAGACCTCGAAGCGACATGTCCTACTGGAGCGATCGCTCGAGGACGGCATGATCACGATCGCACCCCTCAATACGCTCGCGGGCAGCGAACGCTTCTTCCAGTCGAAGTATCCGAAGCTTCTACGGATCACGTTCGCTCATTCGGAAGCAGGGGCGGTGGACAACCCGTTCGAGGAGGAGGGTGAGCCCGTCCTTTTTGGGCCAGACACCTTTGACGTTGACGAGTTTCTCGAATCACTCCCACCTGGTTTCGTGAAGGATCCTCAGTACGGTCTGGGGCTACTGAAGGACAATAATCGGCTGGTGCGGCTGATCGAAGACCACAGCGAGTGCTCGGAGTTGAGGATCGTACCGGGGTCAGGCATCAAGGTCGACGACGACGTGTTCCGCATGGGGCAAGCCGCATGGGAAGAACTCTGGTCTGAGATTGTCCGGATTAACAATCGCGGAAACATCGCGGCGAGTCGCGTGAAGGACTCCTTCGTGAATAACTACCTCGCTGACGCCCTTGGACTCGAGCAGTCCCGGCCGAAGCTCGGTCGGCTCACCATGTCGAAGCTGCTAACTCGAGCAGCGAACGGCGAAGAGGCGCTGACCGAAGATGACCAGGTCGAGCTTCTGTCAGCGATGCAGGCGCAGGCTCGGGTAGCTACCGAGGTTGCACCGGATACCGTGGTCGCCCTTCAGCACGACCTAGAGCTGGTGAATCTGGACCGACTCATCGAACGATTCGAAGCCGACCTCGAGAAGAAACACGGTGAGGAGCACTGGCAGCAGTTCTTCGCGTCAAATGCGTTCGCGCTCCAGCAGGTGTTCGGCTCACCTGTGGTTAGCGTCGTGTCAAAGGCGTCCGTTGGCGGAACGAAGCTTGACGGCTCCGGCAACAAGATCGCCGACTACCTGGTCAAGAATCCGCTCACCGCCAATGTGGCGCTCGTCGAGATCAAGACCCCGACTACCAAGATCGTGAAATCGACCGCCTACCGTGACGGCGTCTACGGCATCACATCCGAACTCTCGCAAGCCGTGACTCAGGTTCTAGACCAGGCACACCAACTCAAGCTGCACTTCGCCAACGTCAAGAGCGACTCGCGCCAGTACGACCTCGAGGCGTACTCAATCGGCTGCTTCGTCATCGCCGGAAGGCTGCCACCGGCCGATCAGCCAGACAAGACGAAGTCCCTTGAGCTGTTCCGGGGTAACTCTCGCGCCGTAAGCATTGTCACCTTCGACGAGGTCCTCGCCAGCCTGAGGCTTCTACGTGACCTGCTAACTGACGAACCGTCCGCGACCGATCCCGGCGCCGAGCCGACCTAGCCGCCCACTTGATCGGCGAGAATCCCTTGCTCCCACCTGCGGGCGGTGCAACAACGAGCTGCGTGAGATAGGCGGTGCTCGTACTAGACCCTTCCCCGGCGCACAGTCACGGAGCCTCACCCGGTTGGAGCCAGACTGCCGCCCGCACATCAGCTAACTGCGTTGTCCCAGTTCTGGTCCAGGGCAGCCTCTGCGGCGACCCACGGGATCCGCTCTTGCTCAAGCCGAAGGGGTCCCCCATCGCTCACGAGCTCTTCGAGCGTGCGCAACTCCTCGGGCGTGAGCGTCGGATCCGACGCCTCAACACGCTCGGTCGGGTCGCTGTTCGCGAGGTGCCCGTGCTCCTGCAGCGTCGCGCGGTCCATCTGTTTAGACGACGC
>NZ_DEPK01000035.1:0-10083 GCF_002358725.1 Microbacterium sp. UBA3394 | reverse complement strand
GCCGGTTTCCTCGTGCGGCAGGCGGCGGCAGAGGATCCGATGATGCCCCTGGACCTGTTCCGTGCGCGCAACTTCTGGGCCGGCAACCTCGCGACCGCGTTCGTCTACGCCGCGCTCTCGCTCAACGGCTTCGTCGTCGGCGTCTACCTGCAGCAGGGAGCCGGGCTGTCGGCGACCCTCGCCGGGCTCGCGACCCTCCCCATCACGATCCTCATGATCCTCTTCAGCTCGCGTGTCGGCGATCTCGCCGGCCGGTTCGGCCCGCGCCTGTTCATGACCGTCGGGCCGATCGTGATGGCCGCGGGCGCCCTGCTGCTGCTGTCCGTCGGCGAACCGTTCGACTACTGGACCCAGGTGCTCCCCGGGGTGATCGCCTTCGGTCTCGGTCTCACCCTCACGGTGTCGCCGCTCACCTCGGCGATCCTCGGCGCGATCGACACGTCGAGATCGGGTATCGCATCGGCGGTGAACAACGCCATCTCACGGGTCGCCGGACTCATCGTGATCGCGATGCTCGCCACCATCGTCGGCGGTGCCCTCGATCTCGACGGCTTCCACCGCGCTGCCGTCGTGACGGCCGCTCTCCTCGCGGTCGGCGGCGCGGTCTCCTTCGCCGGCATCCGCAACCGGCTCCCGGCCCGCTCCGACGTAGGCTGAGCACATGACCACCTACACCGAGCGTCAGCTCGCCGCGACCATCGACCACGCCATCCTCAAGCCCGAACTGACGCGGGCCGAGGTCGACGCCGAACTCGACATCGCCGCCGAATGGAAGGTCTTCAGCGTCTGCGTGCGTCCCTCGGACATCCCGCACGCCGTCGCGCGCCTGACGGGGACCGGGGTCGCCGTCGGCACGGTGATCGGCTTCCCCCACGGCACCACCTCGACCGCGACGAAGGTCGCCGAGGTGACCCGGGCTCTCGCCGACGGAGCGGTCGAGCTCGATATGGTGCTCAACATCGGATGGCTGCGTTCCGGCATGGACGCCGACGTGCAGGCCGACATCCGTGCGGTGGTCGAGGCAGCTGAGGGCCACGTCGTCAAGGTGATCTTCGAGACCTCCTACCTCGACGACGAGCAGATCATCCGCGCGTGCCGCCTCAGCGAGGCCGCGGGAGCCGACTTCGTGAAGACGTCCACCGGATTCGCCGGCGGAGGCGCCACGGTCGCGCACATCCGGCTCATGCGCGACAGCGTCGGGGACAGCGTGCAGGTGAAGGCCTCCGGCGGAGTGCGCGGCCTCGACGCGGCCGTCGCGATGCTCGACGCCGGCGCCACGCGCCTGGGCACCTCCGCGGCGGCGACCATCCTCGGCGCCGCCCGCGCGCACGATGCCGGCGAGACGCCTGCCGGCGGAGTCGACGAGTCCTCCTACTGACGCGCGAGCCGCTCGGGCGTCAGGTGCCGCGCGTGAGGAGCGTCGCCCGCGTGCGGGCGACGTCGTCGGCCATCTGCGCCATCAGCGGCTCGATGCCGCTGAAGGCCACCATCCCGCGCAGCCGCTCCACGAAGCGGATCTCCACGGTGTGTCCATACAGATCGAGATCGGTCTCATCGAGCACATAGGCCTCCACCTGGCGGACGAGGACATCGCCGAACGTCGGATTCGTGCCGATGCTGATGGCGGCGGGATAGCGGGTGCGGGCGTGAGGCGCCGCACCCGAACCGGTCGGCTCGCCCTCATCGACGAGCCATCCGGCGTAGACCCCCTCGGCGGGAACGAGGCCATCGCCGTCGGCGGAGAGGTTCGCGGTGGGGTACCCGAGATCGCGCCCCCGCTTCAGCCCGTGCACGACCTCGCCGCGCACCGCGTGAGGCCGACCGAGGAGCCGTGCGGCCGTGGCCACATCCCCCTCGGCGAGCAGGTCGCGCACCCACGTCGACGACACGCGGCGGCCGTCGACCGCGCAGACGTCCTCGACGACATGCACGTCGAACCCGAGCTCGGTTCCGAGTGCGCGCAGCGTCTCCGGGTCGCCGGCACCGGCGCGGCCGAAGCGGAAGTCCTGCCCGACGAGAACCGTGCGCACGGCCAGGGCGTCGACGAGAACGTGCTCGACGAAGTCGCGGGGATCCAGGGCGGCGAGCTGCTCGTCGAACGTGAGCACGAGGGTCGCGTCCACACCCGCGTCGGCGAGGAGCCGCACTTTCTGGGTCGTGCTCGCCAGCGCGTCCGGGCACGATTCGGGTCGCAGGACCGCGAGCGGATTGCGGTCGAAGGTGACCGCGACCACACGGGCACCGGTCGCGGCAGCATCGACGCGCGCGCGATCGATCACCGCGCGATGACCGGAGTGCACGCCGTCGAACTTGCCGATGGCGACGACCGACGGTCCGTAGCCCTCCGGAACCTCGTCGGGATGACGCCACACCGTCACGGGGCCACCGAAGCGGGATGCGGCTCCGCGGTGACGCGGGCGCGGTGCGTCCACAGCCACCAGAGTCCGAGGAACGGCAGCACGAGCGGCACGAGGAGGTATCCCCCGCCGAACCAGGACCACACCGTCGGGTGGGCGAAGAGGTCGGGGAGCACGAAGCTCAGCGTTCCGACGATCAGGACACCGGCGAGCTCGAAGCCGATGGCCACCCAGGCGATGCGGTACCAGATCGCGGAGGCCGAGAACACCAGGGCCAGTGTCGCGAGGATGTAGACGACGGCGGCCAGAGCCGACAGAGAATACGCCAGCGGTGCCTCGTCGAAGCGCTGGACGATCTGGACGAAACTGCGGCCGGTCGCGGCGAGGGCCATGATCGCGTACACGATCACGAGCACCCGACCGATGCCGGTCATACGGGGGCGGGACGGGGGTGTGGACATCGCACCTCGATTCTAGGCCTCGCGCGAGCGGGCCGCGTCACGCGATCTGGACGGCCCAGATCACCTGCATGCGGTAGACCATGATCGCCACCGCGAGCGCGGCGACACCGAGGACGACCGTGCTCCACCGGCTCCGCTCCAGCAGAGCCCACAGCACCGCCGCCGGCGGAACGAGCGCCGCGCTGACGAGATAGACCCAGAACTCGAGCAGGCTCCCGGTCGGCGGGTTGCCGGCGAACGGGGCGATGATCGCGATCACGATCTGGGCGAGAAGCAGCAGCTCGACCAGCGCGAGCGAGCCCACGGTGAGGTCGCTCGGGCGGCGTCCGGCGAGGCCGAGCACGATGCACAGGGCACCCGCGACGACGGCGACGGCGACCTGGACGTAGGTGAACCACTCGATCACGCCCCGGCCTCCTCGGGCATGTTCATCTCGCTCCGCAGATCGTCGCCGCGCGGACGCACGACCCCCACGAAGGTCCCGTCCGGCGCGATCGCCGCGGCGCGCGGGGCATCGATCGTCGCGGCAAGACCGTGCAGCCGCTTGCCGTGTCGCAGGTCACGGGCCTGGTCGGCGGTGACCTCGAGCCGCGGCAGCACCGCGCACGCCGCCGCGGCGACCGGCATCATCCGCGCCGCATCGAGGTCATCGAGCGCCGCGGCATCGACGACGTCGAACGATCCGACGCGTGTGCGCCGCAGCGCCGTCAGATGACCGCCCACGCCCAGCGAGGCGCCGAGATCGCGCGCGAGCGCCCGGATGTAGGTCCCGCTGGAGCAGTCCACGACGACGTCGAGGTCGAGGATGTCGCCTTCGCGCCGCTCGGCCATCACGTCGAAGCGCGACACCGTGACCTCTCGAGCGGCGAGCTCGACATCCTCGCCCGCCCGCGCGAGGTCATACGCACGGCGCCCGTCGACCTTGATCGCCGACACACGACTGGGGATCTGCGAGATGTCTCCTCGAAGGTGCGAGATGGCGTCCGCCACGGCGTCGGATGACACGTCGGAGGCGTCGATCCGGCCGGTCACCTGGCCGTCCGCGTCGTCGGTGTCGGTCGCCACCCCGAGCCGGATGGTCGCGCGATACGTCTTGTCCTGGCCGACGACGAAGGTGAGCAGGCGGGTGGCCGCTTCAACGCCCAGCACGAGCAGGCCCGTCGCCATGGGATCGAGGGTCCCCGCATGGCCGATCTTCCGCGTTCCGAGTGCGCGCCGCGCACGCGCGACGACGTCGTGGCTCGTGGGGCCGCCCGGCTTGTCGACGAGCAGGATGCCGGGGGCGGGACGCATCCTCCCAGCCTACGTGGCCCGGCCCGCCCGCCCCGTGCGCGGCATCGGATCGTACGCTGGAGGGATGCCCCGCAGCGCCGAGATCGCCACGCCGCTGAACGCCTGGTTCGCCGACAACGCGCGCGATCTCCCCTGGCGACACCCGGGCTTCGGCGCCTGGGGCGTGCTCGTGAGCGAATTCATGCTGCAGCAGACACCCGTGAACCGGGTGATCCCGCTGCTCGAGGCGTGGCTGCGACGCTGGCCCACGCCCGCGGCTCTGGCCGCTTCTCCCCCGGCCGACGCCGTCCGGCAGTGGGCCAACCTCGGCTACCCGCGCCGCGCCCTGTGGCTGCATCGCGCCGCCGTGGAGATCACGGAGCGCCACGGCGGCATCGTTCCCCGTTCGGTCGAGGATCTCCTCGCACTCACCGGAATCGGGGACTACACGGCCCGCGCCGTCGCCGTGTTCGCCTACGGCGACCGCCATCCGGTCGTCGACACGAACACCCGGCGGGTGATCGCGCGGATCATCGACGGTCAGGCTCACCCTGGCGCGCCGCATCGTCGCGACCTCGCGGCGATGGAGGCGCTCATGCCGTCAGACGACGGCGCCGCCGCATGCTTCAACGCCGCCGCGATGGAGCTGGGTGCGCTGGTGTGCACCGCGCGATCACCGCGATGCGGGTCGTGCCCCGTCTCCGCCGAGTGCGCCTGGCGGGCGGCCGGATACCCCGACACCGGCGACACCCGCAAGAAGCAGGCGAAGTACGAAGGAAGCGACCGACAGGCGCGCGGCGCGATCCTCGCCGCGCTGCGGGAGATCGAGGTGCATCAGGTCTCCGCCGAGGAGGTCATCCCCGCGTGGCCGGACCCGGTCCAGCGCGATCGCGCGATCGACTCCCTCGTGGCCGATGGGCTCATCGAGGCGGTCGACGGGATGCTCCGACTGCCGCGCTGAAACGCGACGCGCTCATTCCTCGTCGTCGTCGCGGACCTTCTTGTAGGGGTCCGCCTCGCCGGCGAAGCTCGCCGTTCCAGCGATCCCGGCCACGGCCTCATCCCGCTCACGCGCCTCGCGCAGAAGCTCCTCGATGTGGCCGGCGTTCTCGGGAATCCCGTCCGGGATGAACTCCAGGGTCGGCACGAGGCGGGCGCTGAGCTTGCGTCCCACCTCACTGCGGAGCATCCCGGTGGCTGCGCGCAGTGCTTCAGCCGACGACGCCTGCTCCTTCTCGTCTCCGAGCACCGTGTAGAACACCGACGCGTGCTGGAGATCTCCGGTCACCCGCACATCGGTGATGGTGACGAAGCCGAGCCGCGGGTCGCGCAGCCCCTTCTCGAGACGTTCGGCGATGAGGACGCGGATCCGGTCCGCCAGTCGCGCCTGTCGTTCGTTTCCCATAGTCACTCTTTCTCCTCATCGCCGACGGCTGTCTTCGCGGCCGCGAGGAGGCTGCCTTCCCGAGAGCGAGCATCGGGGTGCCCGCGAAGCGGGCGGGGTCCCCGCTCTGCGAGCGAAGGGAAGGCAGCCTCCGGAGCAGCAAATGGTCAGCCGCGCGGCTTCTCCACCATTTCGGTCGTCTCGATCTCGTCGCCGATCTGGATGTCGTTGTACTTGCCGAGGCCGATACCGCATTCGTAGTCGGTGCGGACCTCGGTGACATCGTCCTTGAAGCGGCGCAGCGACTCGATGGCCAGGCCATCGGCGATGACGACGCCTTCGCGGATGATGCGGGCCTTGGCGTTGCGCGTGATGGTGCCGCTTCGCACGATCGCTCCGGCGATGTTGCCGAACTTCGACGAGCGGAACACCTCGCGGATCTCCGCGACACCCGACTGCACCTCTTCGAACTCCGGCTTGAGCAGGCCCTTGAGCGACTGCTCGACGTCGTCGATCGCGTTGTAGATGACCGAGTAGAAGCGGATGTCCACACCCTCGCGCGCGGCGCGCTCACGAGCCTTGGCATCGGGGCGCACGTTGAAGCCGATCACGATCGCGTTGTCGATCGTGGCCAGGTTCACGTCGGACTCGGTGACGGCACCCACACCGCGGTGGATGATCCGCAGCTGCACCGACTCGTCGACCTCGATCTTCAGCAGCGACTCCTCGAGCGCCTCCACGGCACCGGAGACGTCGCCCTTGATGATGAGGTTGAGCGAGGTGACCTTGCCCTCCTCGAGAGCGCGGGTGAAGTCCTCGAGCGAGATGCGCTTGCGGGCCTTGGCCAGCTGGGCGTTGCGCTCGGCGGCTTCGCGCTTCTCAGCGATCTGGCGCGCGGTGCGGTCCTCTTCGGTCACGATGAACACGTCGCCCGCACGGGGCACCGAGTTCAGACCCTGCACCTGGACCGGCCGCGACGGAGCGGCCTCCGCGACCTGCTCGCCGTTCTCGTCGATCATGGCGCGCACGCGGCCGTAGGCGGTGCCGGCGACGATGGCGTCTCCGACCCGGAGGGTTCCGGACTGGATCAGCACCGTCGCGACCGAACCGCGACCCTTGTCGAGCTTGGCCTCGATCGCGACACCGCGGGCGTCCTTGTTCGGGTTCGCACGCAGGTCGAGACCCGCGTCGGCGGTGAGCAGCACCGCATCCAGAAGGTCCTGGATGCCCGTGCCCTGCCGGGCCGAGACGTCGACGAACATCACGTCGCCGCCGTACTCCTCCGCGACGAGACCGTACTCGGTGAGCTGCTGGCGCACCCGGCCCGGGTTCGCGTCGGGCTTGTCGACCTTGTTGACGGCCACGACGATCGGAACCTCGGCGGCCTGGGCGTGGTTGAGCGCCTCCACCGTCTGGGGCATGATGCCGTCGTCGGCGGCGACCACGAGGATCGCGAGGTCGGTCACCTGCGCACCACGGGCACGCATGGCGGTGAAGGCCTCGTGACCCGGGGTGTCGATGAAGGTGATCGCGCGCTCGATCTCTTCGTGCTCGGTCCACACCTGATAGGCGCCGATGTGCTGCGTGATGCCGCCGGCCTCGCCCTCGGTGACGTTCGTCTCACGGATCGCGTCGAGAAGGCGCGTCTTACCGTGGTCGACGTGGCCCATGACGGTCACGACGGGCGGACGGATCTCGAGCTGGTCGTCGTCCTCTTCCGCGAGCTCCTGCTCGAGGTCGAGGCCGAAGCCCTCGAGGAGCTCCTTGTCCTCGTCCTCGGGCGAGACCATCTGGATCTTGTAGCCGAGCTCATCGCCGAGCACCTCGAAGGTGGCCTCGTCGAGCGACTCCGTCGCGGTGGCCATCTCGCCCAGGTTGAACAGGATGGTCACCAGGGTCGACGGCTGCACCGAGTAGCCGGCGAGCTGCTCGATCTTGTCCGCGAAGTCGGAGATCGATGCGCCGCGGCGCATGCGGATGATCTCGCCGTTGCCCTTGCGGACGTTGACGCCGCCGACCTGCGGCGCATCCCTCATCTCGAATTCTTGACGCTTCGCCCGACGCGACTTGCGCTGCTTCGACTTGCCGCCGCCCTTGCCGAAGGCACCGGCTGTGCCGCCGCCGCGGCCACGGCCGCCACCGCCGGGCCGACCGGCGAAACCGCCGCCGGGCCGACCGGCGAAACCGCCACCGGCACCGCCGCCGCCACCGGGCCGACCGGCGCCGCCGGGACGCTGCTGGAAGGGGGCACCGCCGCGGCCGCCACCGGGACGACCGGCGCCGCCCGGACGCGGGGCGCCGGGACGCGGCGAACCGGGACGCGGGGCCTGCGGACGCGGGATGTTGCCGGGGTTGGGGCGCTGCCCCATGCCCTGCGACGACGCGAACGGGTTGTTTCCGGGACGCGGGCCCGCGGGACGCTGGCCCATGCCCTGCGACGACGCGAACGGGTTGTTGCCCGGACGGGGAGAGCCACCGGAACGCTGATTGCCGCCGGGACGCTGGGTGCCGCCGGGACGGGGAGCCTGCGGCGTCGAACCGCCGGGGGCGGGCTTGGGTCCGGGGCGCGAAGCGGGTGCGTCCGCGGAGGGCTTCGGCGCCGGTGCACCCGGCTTCGGAGTGCTCGCGGCGGGCGCCGCTGCGGCTGCCGGCGTCGCGGCTCCCGGCTTCGGGGCCGCACCGGGCTTGGGTGCCGCACCCGGCTTCGGGGCGGTCGCGCCGGGTCGCGCGGACCCGGGCTTCGGCGCGCCGGCGGCGGGCTTGGCGTCAGCCGACCCGCCCTCAGAGGCGAGGGCTGCGCGAAGCTTCCGGGCGACCGGGGGCTCGATCGTCGATGAGGGGCTCTTGACGAACTCGCCGAGCTCCTTGAGCTTGGCGAGGGCCACCTTGCTGTCGACGCCGAGCTCGGAAGCGATCTCGTGTACGCGTGGTTTTGCCACAATTCTCCTGTCTGGGGTCCACCCAGGCAGGGCAGACCGTTAGTCGCGGACGGGTCTCATTTCGAGCCGTTCACTTTGTTTCCATAGCCGTTCAGCCGTTTCTCGATGGTCTGCGCGTCAAGTGGTCCTGACACACGCAATGCACGCACGAAAGCACGTCGCCGCAGAGCGGCTGTCATGCACTCGGGTGTCGGATGGACCCACGCGCCTCTTCCCGGCATCGAGGCGCGGTCGTCGGGGACGAGCCGGTCATCGATGGCGACCACCCGAAGGAGAGTGGACCGGGAAGCACGCGTGCGACAACCGACGCACGTTCGTACGGGTTCCATCCTACACCTCGGCGCCCGAGACGTTTCCCACGACGGCGAGCGCCGGGGTTCGCACGGAGATTTCGATACGCCCGCTCCGCCCGCTACTCGAGGATCGAATCGGGTTGGATGTCGATCTTCGCACCCGTGAGCTTGGCGGCCAGTCGAGCGTTCTGCCCTTCCTTGCCGATCGCGAGCGACAGCTGATAGTCGGGCACGAGGGCCCGCACGGCCTTGTTGCTCGCGTCCAGGACGAAGCTCGAGGTGACCTTGGCCGGCGACAGGGCGTTGGCCACGAACGTCGGCAGGTCGGCGTGGTAGTCGACGATGTCGATCTTCTCGCCGGCGAGCTCCTCGGTCACCGCGCGCACGCGACGGCCGAGCTCCCCGATGCAGGCGCCCTTGGCGTTGATCGCCGGATCGTTCGCCTTGACGGCGATCTTCGACCGGTGTCCGGCCTCCCGGGCCAGCGAGACGATCTCGACCAGACCGGCGGGGATCTCGGGCACCTCCATCGCGAAGAGCTTGCGCACGAGGCCCGGGTGCGTGCGGGAGACGGTGATCGAAGGCCCCTTCGTCCCCTTGGAGACGCTGGTGACGTAGACCCGGATGCGAGAGCCGTGCGTGTACTCCTCGCCCGGCACCTGCTCCTCCGGCGGCAGGATCGCCTCGACGGTTCCGAGATCGACGTGGATCATGCGCGGATTCGGACCCTGCTGGATCACGCCGGCGACGATGTCGCCCTCCTTGCCGCGGAATTCTCCGAGCACGGCGTCATCCGCGATGTCGCGCAGGCGCTGACTGATCACCTGCTTGGCGGCGAAGGCGGCGATGCGCCCGAAGTTGTCGGGAGTGGTCTCCTCCTCGCCGATCACGGCGCCGGAGTCATCCTGCAGGGGCACGAAGATGGCCACGTGCCCGGTCTTTCGGTCCAGCTGCGCACGAGCTCCGTCAGGGACCTCTCCGGACGGCGAACTGTGCTTCGCGTACGCGGTGAGGATCGCCTGTTCGATAATGCGCACCAGCTCGTCGAAGGGGATCTCCTTCTCGCGCTCGACCGTCCGCAGCAGACCCAGATCGATGTCCACGTCGACCTCCCTATTCAGCTCTCACGCCGTCGCGGCGTGGCCGACGGCATCCCGTATACGTTACCCGATCACCCCGGAGGCGATCCGCTCAGCCGGGGAGCGCTCCGGCCACGCAGTCGTCACGCGCGGGTTCGCGCAGCTCGAACCGGTCCTTCGTCCAGCGCACGAGCACCGGCAGCAGCGCGGACCGCGGCTGCATCACGTTCAGGTGCTCGTACCCCTCGTACTCGAGGAAGCGCACGTGCTCCCCCTGCTCGCAGAGGTCGGCGACGAA
>NZ_DEPK01000139.1:0-5834 GCF_002358725.1 Microbacterium sp. UBA3394 | reverse complement strand
GAGATGCACTTCTTCTTCCCCGGCTACCGCGCCCTCTGCATGGCGGAGAACGCCACCCACAATCTGCACAACCTGCTCACGCTGCGCGGTGCGCTCGTGCGCGATCCGCACGTGTGGTCCCGCTATCTGACCGAGGCGATCGACGTGTTCTCCGGCCGCGCCGATGTGGTCTTCGCGTCGCACCACTGGCCAACGTGGGGACACGATGAGATCGTGTCGTTCCTGTCGACCCAGCGCGACCTCTACGCCTACCTGCACGATCAGACGCTGCGGATGCTGAACACGGGCCTGACCGGCACCGAGATCGCCGAGATCATCCAGCTTCCGCCGGCCCTCGAGAACGCCTGGAACGCGCGCGGCTACTACGGCTCGGTCAGCCACAACGTCAAGGCGGTCTACCAGCGGTACATGGGATGGTTCGACGGCAACCCCGCTCGACTGTGGCCGCATCCTCCCGCCGAGCAGGCGAAGCGGTACGTCGACGCGATGGGCGGCATCGATCGTGTCGTGACCCTCGCACGCACCGCCTTCGACGGCGGCGACTACCGGTGGGCGGCGACGCTGCTCGATCACGCGATCTTCACCGACGCCGACCACGCCGCAGCCAGGGAGCTGTACGCGCAGACGCTGACGCAGCTCGGCTATGGCTCCGAGAACGGCACGTGGCGCAACTTCTTCCTCTCCGGAGCGACCGAGCTGCAGTCGGGGAGCTTCGGAACACCCCAATCGACGAGTGCGCCGACGATCGTGGCGCAGCTGACGCCGGAGCAGCTGCTCGACGCGTTCGCCATCACTGTCGACGGGCCGAAGGCGTGGGATCTCGACCTCGTCACCGACCTGACCTTCACCGACCTCGGCCGCAGCTTCCGGGTGACGCTGCGCAACGGCGTGCTGATCTACCTCGAGAGGGAGCCGGGATCCGATGCCGCGCTGCACCTGTCGCTGACGAAGGCCCGCATGATCGCCCTCGCCGCCGGTGACACGTCGTCGCCGGGGCTGCAGATCGACGGCGATGCAGGAGTGCTGGAGTCGCTGTTCTCGGTCCTCGACCCCGGCGATCCCGACTTCGAGATCGTGCTGCCTTAGGAGGGGTGCCGGCCCGCGCCGAGCCGTCGCCCCTCCCCCATAGCGACAACCATCGTCAACCGAACCCCCGCCTGCCTTCGCCTTGACCATTCACCTGTCACGCGATGTCGCATCCCCGCCCCATACCGACAGCCAGCGCCAACCAAACCCGCGCAACCGACCTTCACCTGTCACGGGATGTCGCATCCACGACCCGAGACGACAACACCCGCCAACCGAAGCCCTTCCGGTCGTTGAGCGAGGAGCGGAGCGACGAGACGAAACGCGGGCCGCGGATCAGCGCACCGGCAGCAGGTGCGTCGGCGACGGCACGGTCGCGCGGTGCCGGATGCGCCCGGGCACTCCGGTGCGCGGATCGAGGGTGAACGAGACCACCTCGTGCGAGCGTGCCCCCTCGACCAGCAGCGTGTCGCGCACCACGACGTGGTTGCGCGGCCACACCACGCCGGTCTCCACGAGCGCCACCGGATCGAGCGCATCGCCTCCACCCCGCACGCGGAGCACGGCCATCGTGTCGCTGCCGCGCAGGCCCAGATAGACGAAGCTGGCGTCGCGCCCCAGCGCTATCTCCGCTCCCGTGTCGCCGGCGAGGCCGCCGAGCGGCACGCCGCCGAGGACGCGCCACGCTCCGGTCGCATCCGGGGCGAGCACGAAGACCTCGCGCGAGAACTCGGTGACGACATACAGGTGACCGCTCGGATGCCAGACCGTGTGCCGGGGGCCGGAGCCGCGAGGAAGCGCGACCTGCTGATGCGCACGCAGTCGCCCGTCGACCGGCCGCCACACCCGCACAAGATCGAGACCGAGGTCGGTCGTCACGACCGTGCCGTCCGGAAGATAGCGGGACTGGTGCGCGCGGGAGGGGCGCGCCGTGGGCACCTCACCCGCCTCTTCGGCCGTCGCCCCGAGCACCTGAGCGCGGATGGCGTCGACGTCCGGCTCGGCGTCGTACGGATCGGATGCGGCAGGCGCACGACGCGGGTCGGTCGGGCGGCCCTCCGCGTCGAGCGTCATCCGCACCACCGAGCCGTCGCCCCAGCAGGCGGCGAGCAGGCTGCCGCCGTCGGGGGCGACCGCGACGTGACACGTCGCTGCACCGGCCGGAACCGCGGCGCCGAGCGGCACGAGCGTGGATTCACCGGTGCGGGCGTAGGCCTGCACGGCGCCGGTCTTCTCCAGCGCGGCGTAGATCACGTCGCGGGTGGGATGCGCCGCGAGCCACGACGGAGAGTCGGCCGCGATCACGTCGCCGCCGAACCCGAGGGCGCCGTCGACGTAGGCCGTGTCGGCCGATCCGGCGTGCAGCATCCCGATGCCGGCGGCCTCGCCGCCCATGTCGGCGGTGTAGCCGCCCGTGAGGAACCGCATGCGGCGAGCCGTCAGACCAGGTCGTGTCGCACGACGACCGCGTCTCGCGCCGGCCCGACGCCGATCACCGAGATGCGGGTGCCGCTCATCCCCTCGAGCGCGAGCACGTAGTCCTGCGCGTTCTGGGGCAGGTCGTCGAAGCTGCGGGCGCCGGAGATGTCTTCCTTCCACCCGGGGAAGTACTCCAGGATCGGCTTCGCGTGGTGGAAGTCGGTCTGGTTCACGGGCACTTCGTCGAAGCGCGTGCCGTCGACGTCGTACGCGACGCAGACGGGGATGCGGTCCAGGCCGGTGAGGATGTCGAGCTTGGTGAGCACCAGGTCGGTGATGCCGTTGATGCGCGTCGCGTAGCGGGTGATGGGCGCGTCGTACCAGCCGACGCGGCGCGGGCGGCCGGTGGTCGTGCCGAACTCGAAGCCGCGCGAGCGCAGGAAGTCGCCGTTCTCGTCGAACAGCTCCGTGGGGAACGGCCCCGAACCGACACGGGTGGTGTAGGCCTTCACGATGCCGACGATGCGGTCCAGGCGGCCCGGTCCGACGCCCGATCCGGTCGCGGCTCCCCCGGCGGTTGCCGACGACGACGTCACGAACGGGTAGGTGCCGTGGTCGACGTCGAGCATCGTGGCCTGACCGCCCTCGAAGACGACGACCTCGTCGCGCTTCAGTGCCTCGTCGAGCAGGAGGCCGGTGTCGGCGACCATCGGGCGCAGCCGCTCCGCGTACGACAGCAGCTCCTCGACGACCTCGTCGCACGTGATCGCGCGGCGGTTGAAGACCTTCACCAGCAGGTGGTTCTTCTGGTCGAGCGCGCCCTCGACCTTCTGGCGCAGGATGTTCTCGTCGAACAGGTCCTGCACGCGGATGCCGACCCGGTTGATCTTGTCGGCGTAGGCCGGGCCGATCCCGCGCCCGGTGGTGCCGATCTGCCGCTTGCCGAGGAAGCGCTCGGTGACCTTGTCGAGGGTGCGGTGGTAGTGCGTGATGATGTGCGCGTTCGCGCTGACCTTCAGGCGCGATGTGTCCAGGCCCCGGGCCTGCAGGGCCGTGAGCTCGTCGAAGAGCACCTCGAGGTCGACGACGACGCCGTTGCCGATCACGGCGTTCACGCCCGGCGAGAGGATGCCGGAGGGCAGCAGGTGCAGCGCGTACTTCTCGTCGCCGATGACGACGGTGTGGCCGGCGTTGTTGCCGCCGTTGAACTTCACGACCCAGTCGGTACGGTCACCGAGCAGATCGGTGGCCTTGCCTTTGCCCTCGTCGCCCCACTGGACGCCGACGATCACGATGCCTGGCATAGGAGAGCCCCCTCGAATGGCGGTCCGACGCCGCACGACGCCGGCAGGACGCGCACCGGCGGTGCCACCGTCCCGTCCCAGTCTAGTCAGCCGCACCGACGCGCCCCGCGGCGCTGTCAGGCAGGACCGATGCAGATCTCGCGCTCGGCGCGCGAGACGCAGGTGATGAGGCGGTCGGAGCGTTCGTGGTTCTCCAGCACGATGTCGCGGTGCTGCGCGGTCCCCGAGATCAGGCGCACCCGACACGTCCCGCACGTTCCCGACCGGCACGAGCTCGGAACGGCGATTCCGTTCTCGGTGAGCCGGTCGAGGAGGGAGTGGTCACTGCCGACCGACACGCGTTCGCCGGTCGGCTGCCACACGGCGGTGAAGGGCTGGGCGAACGGGTCGACCGCGGAGACGCCGACGAAGTCCTCGAAGTGCAGCCGCGCGGGACGCCAGTGCATCGTCATGGCCCGCACGGTGCGCATGAGCGGCGCCGGTCCGCAGCAGTAGACCTCGCTGTCGGTGGGGTCGGCCAGGAGTGGCCACAGGTCGAATCGTCGCCCATCGTGCTCGCGGGTGGCGTGCACGACGACATCGGGCGCATTGAGCTCGTCGAGGTAGGCCGCCGCGGATCGGTCTCTCACGAGGTAGACGAGAGTGCTCGCCACCCCCGCCTCCTGCAGGTCGCGTCGCATTCCGCGCACGGCGGTGATTCCCACTCCGCCGGCGATGAGAACCGCCCGGCGCGTCGTCGGATGAAGGTCGAACCCCGTGCTCGGCGAGGAGATCCGCACCGGCGAGCCGGTGGCGGCACGGTCATGCATGCTCACCGAGCCGCCCTCGCCGTCGGCACGGCGATCCACCGCGATCGTGTACGCCCGCGGACGAGCGGCGGTCGGAGCGCACAGCGAGTAGCTGCGTCGATGGCCGCCGGGAGTCTCGACGTCGATGTGCGCCCCGGCCTCGAATGCGGGCAGCGCACCACCATGGGCCGCGGCGAGGGTGAACTCGTCGATCGTCGGGGCCAGACGGCGGCGGCCGGTGACGACGACCGGGATGTCGGTCTCACCGCGGGTCATGGGCGCCCGGCTCCGATCCCGGCGGGAACCGCGACCGGCAGTCCCGGCGCCAGGTCGCCGCCCGAGAGGATGTTCGCGTAGATGCCGAGGTCGGTGTGGCCGTAGTGCTGCTTCAGGAGGCGGGGGATCGGCAGGTCACGCTCGGTCGTCTCGAGGTTCACCTCGGTCGCCGCGCACCGCGCGGCCATCATCTCTCCGCGCAGCACGACCTCGCCCGCGCGGAACTCCTTCCCGATGAGGTCGCGCTCGATCCACGGCTCGCCGAGATCGACGTAGAGGTTGGCCCGGAAGCGTCGCGGGTCCACCTCGTGCCCGATGCGCTCTTCGAGATCACGGATCGACGCGAGGTTGACGAGGTGGCACGCCCACGTCAGATGCTCGGAGACCGAGGCCGTGTAGGAGAAGTTGAAGGTGCGATTCGCGCGGCGCACCAGGCGGGGTCGGTCCGCCTCGTCGAGGTCGAGCACCCGCGCGAAGAAGCGCTCGGCCTCCCGCACGTCGGTGTCATCTCGCAACGACACATCGAGCACGACGTGCTCCTGCACGTGCACACGCAGTCTCTCGGTCTCGGGATCCAGATGCGTCGAGACGCCTGCGAGACGCGGGAAGACCGTCAGCCCGTAGGCCTCGGCGGAGGTGAGCGGTCGGTCGCCTGATGCGGCCTCGGCCGCCTCACGCTTCGGCAGCGCCCAGCACCGGTCGAAGGGGAATCCCCGATCGGGGTCGACGGTCACCCGCTCGAGTCTCTGTCCGGACAGACCGCGGATCGGATAGATGTACAGGTCGCTGACCGCGCCGGCATCGACAAGGTGAGGGGTCGCGGCTGACTCTTCCACCGTCAAAACGGATGAACACCTCGCAGGGATCGACGTCGCCACCATTATCCCGGCATCGGCGCGATGCTCGCGTGCTCGCCGCGACGGCCGGCGGCGGATGGGAATACCCGGCGCTCGCGCCGCATTACCACCCGTGACGGCCGATGTGCCGTTCACCGCCGCACGCGAGAGAATCATCCCCGAAC
>NZ_DEPK01000172.1:0-12160 GCF_002358725.1 Microbacterium sp. UBA3394 | reverse complement strand
GCGCTGATCGCAGTCCGCTCCGCATGGCTGGCATCCGGGCTGCTGCGCAAGGCGGCACTTGTGGCGACCCCGATGCTCGTGGCGTTCGTGATCGGCGGGTGGTGGTGGGCACGCAACCTGATCATTCTCGGGCGGATCCAGCCGAGCATTCTCGGCGGGCGTGAACCGATCGGCAATCCCGCGGAGGGCTATGACTTCTGGTTCTTCGTCGGCAACGCCGTCGTGCGATTCAACCGGTCGTTCTGGGGGCGGGGCAGTCGCCCCGAGTTCGCCTTGCCGGAGCTCGTCGCGGATCTCGCCGGACTCGGATTCGTCGTTGCCTTGGTGGTCGCGGTCGTCGTCGCCCGTCGACGCGCCCTCCTTCTCAGCTTGTGGCTGTTCCCGGCGCTCGTCGTGGCGACGACCGTTGTCAACGCGCACCGGATCTTCTGGGATCTCGGAAGGCCTGCACAGGGCATTCAAGGTCGGTATGTGTTCGCGGGCATCGCCGCTTTGGCCGCCACCATCGCGGTCCTCTTCGCCTGGATCGTGCGTCGTCACGTCGGTCGTGGCGTCCGGGCGCTCGCCGTGGTCGGTGTCGTGCTTGCGCCTGCGCCGACATGGGCAGGGCTGTGGTGGGTATACGCCAGGGTCTGGAACGGTGAGCCGGCTCAATCGCTGGCCCTTGCGCACGGGGTGCCGACAGGGTGGATCGTGCTTCTGATGGTCGCGGCGATGGCGGCGCACGCCGTGCTCGGCATCGCTGCCGCACGATCTCAGGGCGGTGGAAACGCGAAGGCCGCGCTTCCCCGGGGAGGGGAAAGTCCACGCGGGACCCGCTCAGATGAGCCCACCAGTGCCGGATAGGTAGAATCGGCGGGGCTCTCGAACGGGCTCCGACACGAATCAGCGCGCACGGGCGTGCGCATTCCACGGAATAGAGGCACCCATGGCACCACTGACCATGGCGCGACTGGGTCGGCTGGCCCGGCGCCTCGGGACGTCGCGTATGGTCGACGCCGCGGTCCCCGTGCTCGCGACGCCGTACGTGAGATCGCGCCGGGGGACGAACATCGTTGTGTCCGCGCACTACAGCATGCAGCTCGGCATCAACTTCGACGACGACGAGGCGGCCGCTCGCCACTACTTTCACCACGGATGGAAGCTGGGCGTCGTGCCGACTCCGTTCATCGATGCTCCGGCTGTGCGCTTCTCGCGTACGGCGTCGTTGCTGCTGCGCAATCAGCTCGCTCGTATCGCCCGAGGGGGCGAGCCGCGGACACGCTGGCTCGGAACACCCAGTCGGCTCCTGGGAAGCTTCGACGTCAGCGAGCATCTCGACGACAGCGGAGGATGGGTCGCCGGTCTCACTCGGCGCGCCCGGCGCGACCCGCGATCGGTGCGGCTCACGGTCGGTCTTCGTGAACTGAACTACGAGGAGTACATCGCGGGTTGTCGCGATCTCGTGGCGGCTTCCCGCACAGCGCTTTCGTCCGCGATGATCGATGAACGCTTCTACCGCTCTCAGGTGGGCGGGGCCCGACCGGTCTCCCGTGAAGCGGCGCTCGACGACTATCTCGCCAACGGCGAGCTCGACGGCCGTGCGCTGAATCCTTTCTTCGAAGCTGAGTGGTATTCGGTCGCCGATCGCTCACAGGGACATCGTGGGCGGCCGATCAATCTGTTCCTCGACTTCGTCGCCCGCGGCGAGCTCGGCCAGGCGAGCCCTCACTTCTGGGGAACGAAGTACCTCGAGTCCGAACCGGTCGCGAGCGACGGGGGGAGCATCCTGGCGCACTTCCTCGAGAACGCGCACCGGGACAGTCTCACGCCGTCCTCAGCGGGGGTCCGCTCGATCACCCGCGGTCAAGCGGAAGCCCTCGTCAGATCTCGTGTGCGCGATTATCACGATTCTCTCGGCCGGCTTCGCGCTCACGGTCCCGTTCGCGGCCACCACACCTCCGCCCCGCGGCGGGCGCAGGCGACGGAGACGTGCGTGGTCTTCGTCGATGAACAGCACCTCCGGGCGGCGTCGGTCATCCAGGACTTCGCGGCATCCTGCGCACAGCAATCGCTGTCCGGACTGCGCGTGGCGGTCATCGAGACTGACGACGACACCCGGACCGCCCAGCTCGACGAACTCGTCGAGGCGTCGCCATTCATCGACTTCGTCCCCCGCAACCCGACCGACACGGTCGGAGCGGTCGTCGCGGAGATCCTGCGTGACGCGCAGCCCGACGGCTGGACATTCTGGACGCCCACGCAGCGCTGGAGGCCCGAGTTCCTGTCTTCGGCTGTCGCCGCGCTCGCAGAGCAGCCAGGGGTGTCTGCGGCAGCGGTGGTGTCTCCCACGACACCGCAGCCCTGGCTGCGGTCGGACGACGCCCTCTGGCTCGACGACCTCGACGGGGCAGGCGTGGTGCTTCGGGGGACGGGTTCGCGTGCGGTGCTGCCCGATCCCTCTCTTGATCGCGGGATCGTGTGGCACGCGCTCATCGGTCTCTCGGCTTCAGGGACAGCAGCCGTTCTACCCGCCGACCTCGTCAGTCGATCGCGTCAGGGAGAAGACCCGGATCTAGAAATGCGGGCAGGGGCAAACGCCGCCCGCAGCCGGCACCTCGTCGACTTCGACCAGGACCCGGTCGGCGAGGTCACGGTCGTCATCCCCACCTACCAGGACTGGGCGATGACACTCGGTGCGGTGCGGCACGTGCTCCAGACGACGGGAGACGGTGTCGACGTCGTCGTCGTGGACAACGGCTCTCGCCGCCCGGTCGCCACCATTCTGGCCGCGTGCTTCGCATCGGACGTACGCGTCACCGTGCGTCGCATGGACCGCAATACGGATTTCGCCCTCGGGTCGAACGTCGGTGCGACGACGAAGCCAGCGCGCTGCGTCGTCTTCCTGAACAACGACACCGCTGTTCAGGAGGGCTGGCTGGAGCCGCTGGCGGGCGCGCTGTCGGAGGGCGCGGGCGCGGTTCAGCCGCTCCTGCTGTACGGTGACCGCACGATCCAGACGGCCGGAACGATCTTCTTGGGCGGGTTCTCGATGCCGAGGCATCTCTTGCCCGCCGTGCATCCGATCGATCTCGATCCAGCCATCGATGACTATCGGTTCTCAGCGCTCACGGCGGCCTGCCTCGCGATGGAATGGGCTGATTTCGCTCGACTGCGAGGTTTCGACCCGCACTATGTGAACGGCATGGAGGATGTCGACCTGTGTCTTCGTCTTCGAGCGGACGCTCGTCCGCTCGCGGTGCGAACGTCCTCACGGGTGGTGCATTTCGAATCTCGGTCGCCTGGCCGGATGGATTTCCAGCTTCCCAACCGCGCACGCTTCGCGCGGCGGTGGCGACGGGTGATCACAGCGCTCGACGACCGAGCGATCTTCGACTCAGGTCCGGTGGAGCTCCGGGATGTCATCTGGGAACGTCTGGCAGGCTCGCCGCTGTGGGAGCCCCGCCTCGTCCTGGCACGACGCGATCACTCGGCTGCCATGGTCGATGAGAGCGCGCCGTGCCTCCGGTGGGCGATCAAGACCTCCGCGACCGGTGATGCGTCGGGCGATGTGTGGGGGGATACGTTCTTCGCATCAGCGCTGGCGGATGCACTCCGCCGGTGCGGACAGGAAGTCGTCGTCGATCGTGCGAGCGCCCATGTGCGGGACTCCGGCGGCTGGGACGACGTCACGGTGACCCTGCGGGGTCTGGTCCCCTTCACCCCTCAGCCGGGCGCGACCAACCTGCTGTGGGTCATCAGTCATCCCGATCTCGTCACCCGACAAGAGCTGGAATCGGGTTACGATCGCATCTATTCTGCGGGTGAGATCTGGGCCCAGCACGTTCGGGATCGGTGGGGTGTCGATGTGCATACGATGCTGCAGGCCACCGACGCCTCGAAGTTCAACCTCGAGGCCAGGGGAGGCGCTGCGCACGAGGTGCTCTTCGTGGGACGGACCCGAGGCGTGTCGAGACGGATCGTGTCCGACGCCATCGACGCGGGTGCGCAGCTCGCCGTGTTCGGCGACGACGGCTGGGACCGATTCATCGAGCCGCGCTACCTCAAGGGAACAGGCATAGACAACGACGATCTGCCTGGCGCGTACGCGGGGGCGACGTTCGTGTTGAACGATCACTGGCGCGACATGGCGGAATTCGGCTTCTTCTCCAATCGGCTGTTCGATGCGGCGGCGACCGGCGCGCGCGTCATCAGCGACCCCGTCCCCGGGATGACCGAGCTGTTCGAGGGGCAGGTTCAGTCCTACGAGAGCGTCGACGAGCTGCGAGCCCTCCTGGATCCGGCATCCGATCGATGGCCCGAGGACTCCGAGAGGGAGCGTCTCGCACGTTCTGTCGCTTCTGAGCACTCGTTCGATGCTCGGGCTCGACGGTTGCTGAATGACGCACTCGCGATGCGCGGGAGAAATGGGTGACTGTTGGCTGACCTGAAGATCGTCATGACCCTCATGGTGAGGGATGAAGCGGACATCATCGCCGCGATGATCGAGCATCATCTCTCACAGGGCGTAGACCTCATCATTGCCACGGACAACGGCTCCGTCGACGGAACTCGAGAGATCCTCGCCGACTATGCAGCATCCGGCCGCGTCGAGGTGCACGATTACCTCGCGCATGACAAGAACCAGACCGGCGTCGTCTCGGAGATGGCCTCGCGCGCAGCGTCTGAGCATGCGGCCACCTGGGTGATCAATGCGGATGCCGATGAGTTCTTCATCGCAAAGGATCCGCGGCTCACGCTGCGGGATGCCCTCTCACGGATCCCGACGAGCATCGGCTCATTTCCGGTCCCGGTGGTGAACCTCACGGGCGTCCCGGCGAGAAGCGGCGCGTGGATTCGGCGGCTCACCCAGCGCGATGTGCGCGAGGAGAGCACCCTGATGAGCACTGTCGCGCTCCATGCCCATCCCACGGCCGACGTGGTGCACGTCGGCCGCGTCGGTGTGACGGTGCAGCAGGGCAACCATGGCGTCGACATCCCGAGCCTGGGCACGCCGGACGCCCGGTTCGCGCTGGAGGTCCTGCATGTGCCGTGGCGCACGTACTCCCAGTACGAGACCAAGGTGATCAACACGGGGCGCGCATACGATGCGAACCCGCTCCTGAACCCGAGTCCACGCCATCACGGCATGCGAGACTACAGATTCTGGAAAGCGGGCGTGCTCGAGTCGCTGTACCTCGTGCGGCATCCCGGTCAGCACCCGGGATCCAGCGAGGTGCCGTCGGAGGGCTTCGCTTCCGAGACCAGACTCGAAACGACATTGGCGGAATTGCTGCAGTCTGGTCGTGCCATCGTCCCCGGCCGCCTGGAACCCCTGCTCGCCGCGCCCGGCGACCAGTACACCATCGCCGAGCGTCACTCGGCGGAGGCCATAGCCGGAGTCGTGATCCCGCTCGAGATCGAGCACATCGACGCAAGCACCCGCTGGCGAGACCTCTACCGAGCGGAAGCAGCACAGCGTCGGCGTGCGGAATCCGAGCGAGAGCACGCGGAAAGCGTCGTGAGCCGTCTGCGAGCGCGGCCGGAGGCGCGCCTACGCGCGCTTGTGCGCAGGGCGCTGGATGCCCCGCGAGCGCTGGCGTCGCGTGGCGTGCGCGCGTTCCGATCCTCGGGAGGAGCGGGTGGCGCCTGAGACTGCGACCGGCTCAGGCGCGCAAGCGCCGGGCGGTGTCGGCATCCCACGGGTGACACGACCGGAGCTCGTGGTTCTCGCAGCGCTCACGGCGGCTTTCGCTGCGATGCTCACGCTCTGGGCGTTTCTCACCCCTATCTACGGCGCACCGGACGAGCATGCGCATTTGAACAGCGCCATCCGCCTGACGCAAGGGCTCACCTGGCCGGCACCAGGTGACGCGCGCCTGAGTGAGGCTGTGGTCGCGGCGCGAGACGAGGCCGCTCTGGCAGGACGCGACCGATCGACGTTCAGCGAGCTGATGGCGGACCACCCCGGTGACGGCGGTGTCGACCAGATGACACAGCACCCGCCGCTCTATTATCTGCTCGCGGCAGGCGCGCTCCAGGCGGTCGGCTATGAGCAGCTGCGCGCCGATGTCGCGCTGCTCTCGCTCCGCCTCGGCGGAGTCCTCCTGATGCTGCCGCTGCCGTCGCTGCTATGGGATGCCGCCCGCCGCATGACCGGCTCGTCCAAGGCGGGAATTCTCGCGGCAGCGAGCATCTTCCTCGTTCCGCAGCTGGGACAGATCGCGGGGGCCGTGTCCAACGATGGGCTAACCATCCTGCTGTGCTCGGTCGTCGGCTGGCTCTGCGTACGAGTGATGACGGGCGATGACCGTCGCCGGACCGTTGTCGCTGTGGGAATCAGCTTGGGAGTGGCACTTCTCGCCAAGGGAACGTCCCTGCCATTCATTCCTTTCGTAGCGGCGGTGCTGTTGGTCTGGCCACGTGGGGTGCGCATTCGGACGCGTGTGATCCGCTCTGTCACGGCACTCGCCATCGCCTTCGCTCTCGGAGGGTGGTGGTGGTTGCGGAACCTGTTGATATATGGCGACCTTCAACCCAGTGGTCTGGCCGGCATCCGCCAGACCGTTCCCTGGGAACCGGGTACCGGACCAGATCTCGTCAGCTATCTCGACGTGATGTGGATCCGCGTGACGACGAGCTTCTGGGGCGACTTCGGCCTCCTCGACTATGCGTTGCCGGACTTCCTGACAGACCTGCTCAGCATCGTCTCGCTCGCGATGATCGTGGTCTATTTCCTCGTGCGGGACCGCGACAAGCTGCGCATGGCGGTGCTGATGTCGCTCCCGACTCTCTTGGTCCTGATGCTCATCGTCAACACCTGGCGGCACTACGTGCGCACTCAGCTCTTCGCCGGTATGCAGGGGCGCTACCTCTTCGTTGCGATCCTCATCCTGGTGGTGATGAGCGCCGTGGCTTGGCGTCGGCTCATCCCTGCTGCTCATCGACGGCGTGTGGGGACGGGGCTCCTCATTGCCTTCGTCCTTGTGGCTGCGGTCGGTCTCTTTCGTGCGTACGCCGGCGCATACGAAGCGGACTTCTACCGTCTGACGAGAGATGGCTTGTCGCAGTGGGCGCTGCTGTCACCCGGGGGAATCTCGGGAGTCGTGATATCGAGCCTGCTGATGGCGGTGCTGATGGTCGGCGCCGTGATCGTCACCTTGCGATTCATCCGATCCGACGCGGCAGCGGACAGCCAGCGCGAGAGTGGTTCGCGGTAGGGACTGCCCATCTCTGGCAGGGACGGCTGAACGGTGCCAGGACCAAGCGTCCTATTGGGCGGTGTCCGCGAGGAAGGACCTCAGCGACGCGATCGCATCCGTGGGGGTGTATCCGGTGTTCTCGATCTTGGTGGTGTCGAGGGTGCTGTTGTGGGGTCGTGGTGCGGTGGCGTGCTCCGCGGTGGAGTAGTAGTCGGTGGTGGTGACGCCGGTGATGCGGGCGGGGTCGTGTCCGGTGAGGGTGTAGACGGTGCGGGCGATGTCGGCCCACGTGTGTGGTTCGCCGGTGCCCGTGAGGTTGTAGGTGCCGTGGGGGGCGTGGGTGGTGAGGAGGTGGTGGATGCCTTCGGCGAGCGTGGGGGTGAAGGTGAGGCGTCCGGTCTGGTCGTCGACGACGCGGGGGTCGGTGCCGCGTTGGGCGAGGCTTGCCATGGTGCGGACGAAGTTGTGGCCGTCGCCGATGACCCAGCTGGTGCGGAGGATGTAGTGGCGGGGGACGGTGGTGACGATCGCGTCGCCGGCGGCTTTGGTCTGTCCGTAGACGCCGAGAGGGCTGACGGGGTCGGTTTCGGTGTAGGGGCAGTCGCTGGTGCCGTCGTAGACGTAGTCGCTGGAGATGTGGACGAGGGTGATGCCGTGCGCGGTCGCGATGCGGGCGAGCGCGGCGACGGCGGTGACGTTGACGGCCCAGGCGTCGGTGCGGCCGTGGGGGGTTTCGGCGGTGTCGACGGCGGTGTGGGCGGCGGCGTTGACGATGGTGTCGTAGTCGCGCCAGCGGCGTGCGGTGGGCAGCGCGGGGCTGGTGAGGTCGAGGTCGGCGCGGGTGGCGTACTCGATGTGGGGCTGGTCGCCCCAGAGGGCGTGGAGGGCTCGGCCGAGCTGCCCGTTCGCGCCGAGCACGAGGGTCTTCCGGGGGGCCATGGGGGTAACGTCCGTCAGGCGGGGGTGGGCTTTGTCCTTGTCGCTGATCTCGACCTGGTCCAGGGGGATGGGCCAGTCGATTCCGGCGGTTTCGTCGGCGAGGTTCAGGAAGGTGTATTCGGCGGTGGGGGACCAGTGGTCGTTGACGAGGTAGGTGTAGGCGGTGTCGGGTGCGAGGGTCTGGTAGGAGTTCCCAACGCCGCGGGGCACGAAGATCGCCTTCGAGGGGTCGAGTTCGGTGGTGAACACGGTCCCGAAGGTGGGGCCCTCGCGCAGGTCGACCCAGGCGCCGAAGATGCGTCCGGTCGCGACGGACACCCATTTGTCCCAGGGTTCGGCGTGGATGCCGCGGGTGGTGCCGGCGGCGTCGTTGTAGGAGATGTTGTTCTGCACGGGCCCGAAGTCCGGGAGGCCCGCGGCGGTCATCTTCTCCCGCTGCCAGTTCTCCTTGAACCAGCCGCGGGCGTCGCCGTGGACGGGCAGGTCCCACACGACCAGCCCCGGGATCGGGGTCGGGGTGGCGGTGAGCTTCTTGCCGAACTCCGTCACAGGGGTATGTCCTTCGTGTTGTCGCTGGCCCCGTGCCGATGCGCGGACCGGGGCGTCGGCGAGGGATGCGGGTCTACTGGCCTTTGGTGGCGTAGAACGCTTCGGTGGCGTCTTTGGCCGGCGCCCACCAGTCCGCGTGGGTGCGGTACCAGTCGATCGTCGCGGCCAGGCCCGCTTCGAAGTCGGCGTACTGGGGCTGCCAGCCCAGCTCGGTGCGCAGCCGGGTGGAGTCGATCGCGTACCGCAGGTCGTGGCCGGCCCGGTCGGTGACGTGGTCGTACGCGTCGGCGGGCTGTCCCATCAGGGTGAGGATCATCTCCACGACGGTCTTGTTGTCCTTCTCGCCGTCCGCGCCGATCAGGTAGGTCTCCCCGATCGTGCCGCCCTTGAGGATGGTCAGCACGGCGGAGGAGTGGTCGTCGGCGTGGATCCAGTCCCGCACGTTCTGCCCCGCCCCATACAGTTTCGGGCGGATCCCGCGAATCACGTTCGTGATCTGCCGGGGGATGAACTTCTCGACATGTTGGTACGGGCCGTAGTTGTTCGAGCAGTTGCTGATCGTGGCCTGTACCCCGAAGGAGCGCACCCACGCCCGCACCAACAGATCCGACCCCGCCTTCGTCGACGAGTACGGCGACGACGGGTTGTAGGGGGTGGTCTCGGTGAACTTCGCCGGGTCGTCCAGCTCCAGGTCTCCGTACACCTCGTCGGTGGAGATGTGATGGAACCGGCGCCCGTGGCGGCGGGCGGCTTCCAGCAGCGTGTACGTGCCGATGATGTTGGTGTCCAGGAACGGACGCGGGTCATCGAGGGAGTTGTCGTTGTGGGACTCCGCGGCGTAATGCACCACCGCGTCCACCCGCCCGAACAGGTCATCCACCAGACCCGCATCGGCGATGTCGCCCTGCACGAACTCCACCCGGTCCTCGGGGAGCCCGGCCAGCGAGGCACGGTTCCCGGCGTAGGTGAGCTTGTCCAGCACCGTGACGCGATCGTCGGTGTGCGCCACGACATGGTGGACGAAGTTCGATCCGATGAACCCGGCACCACCGGTCACCAGCAGCCTACGCATCAGCGTCCCCTCTCCAGCAGCTCCAGCAAGTACCGGCCGTACCCGGACTTCACCAGCGGACGCGCTCGCTCGGCGAGCTGCTCATCCGACAGGAACCCCTGCCGCCACGCGACCTCCTCCGGCGCACCGATCTTCATCCCCGTACGCCGCTCCATCGTGCGGACGTACTCCGCCGCGTCGAGCATGTCGTCCACCGTCCCGGTGTCCAACCACGCCGTCCCCCGCGGCAGCACCTCCACCTGCAGCTTCCCCCGCTCCAGATACGCCCGGTTCACATCCGTGATCTCGTACTCGCCCCGCGCCGATGGCCGCAGTCCCCGCGCGATCTTCACCACATCGTTGTCGTAGAAATACAGCCCCGGGACCGCGTAGTTCGACTTCGGCTCGGCCGGCTTCTCCTCCAAAGACACCGCCCGACCATCCCCGTCGAACTCGACCACCCCGTACGCCTGCGGCTCGGCGACCCAGTACGCGAACACCGCCCCACCATCGACATCCGAGAATCGCTTCAGCTGCGTTCCCAGACCCGGCCCGTACAGCAGGTTGTCACCCAGCACCAACGCCACCCGGTCATCCCCGATGAACTCCGCACCGATCGTGAACGCCTGCGCCAACCCGTCCGGCGACGGCTGCACCGCGAACGACAACCGCACCCCGAACTGCGACCCATCACCCAGCAGCCGCTCGAACGCGGCCGCGTCATGCGGCGTCGTGATCACCAGGATCTCGTCAACCCCCGCCAGCATCAACGTCGACAACGGGTAATACACCATTGGCTTGTCGAACACCGGCACCAGCTGCTTCGACACCCCCAACGTGATCGGATGCAGACGCGTCCCGGAACCCCCGGCCAGAATGATGCCCTTCACAGGCATCTATCCTGCCATCTTAGGTCAGTCAGCGAGCGCGCGGCGGAAGTAGTCGACCGTGCGACGCAGGCCGTCGGTGAGCGGGACGGACGGCTCCCACCCGAGTTCGCTCCGTGCGAGCGAGATGTCGGGCTGGCGCTGCTTGGGGTCGTCCTGCGGGAGAGAACGGTGCTCGATCGCGGAGCCGCTGCCGGTGATCTCCAAGACCGCTTGGGCGAGCTCGAGCATGGTGAACTCGCCGGGGTTGCCCACGTTGATCGGGCCGGTGACCTCGTGCCCGGTGTCCATGAGGCGCACCATGCCGTCGACGAGGTCGTCAACGTAGCAGAACGAGCGCGTCTGCGAGCCGTCGCCGTAGATCGTAATCGGATCGCCGCGGAGCGCCTGGACGATGAAGTTCGACACGACCCGGCCGTCGTTGGGGTGCATGCGTGGACCGTACGTGTTGAAGATCCGGATCACCTTGATATCGAGGTCGTGCTGGCGCCGGTAGTCGAAGAAGAGGGTCTCGGCCGCGCGCTTGCCCTCGTCGTAACAGCTGCGCGGACCGATCGGGTTGACGTTGCCCCAGTACTGCTCGGTCTGCGGGTGCACCGCGGGGTCGCCGTAGACCTCGGAGGTCGACGCCTGGAGGATCGGAACGCGCAGGCGCTTGGCAAGCCCCAGCATGTTGATCGCACCGACCACACTGGTCTTGGTCGTCTGAACCGGATCGTGCTGGTAGTGCACCGGCGAGGCGGGGCAGGCGAGGTTGTAGATCTGGTCGACCTCGACGTAGAGGGGGAAGGTCACGTCGTGACGCAGCACCTCGAAGCGCGGGTTGCCGAACAGATGCTCGATGTTGCGCCGTGATCCGGTGAAGAAGTTGTCGACGCAGATGACGTCGTGACCCTCGGCGAGGAGTCGCTCGGAGAGATGCGAGCCGATGAAGCCCGCGCCGCCGGTGATCAGAACCCTGGATGACACCTCGGTAGCGTAGCACCGGGGCACGTGCCGCTCAGCGGGTGGTGGACACCATATTCCGCTGCCCGAATGTGCGCCCCAGCCCGCCCTCGAGGCGGCCGAGGAACATGGGCCAGCCGTCGAGGGCGGTGATGGGGCGCGCGTTGCGCACCCCGTAGAGCAGCCCTGCCGCAGTGAATGCCGCGCGCCACCACCACGGGTAGCGGTGGATCCTGAGCGCGTGCCCCGTGCCGCGGCCGTATGCCCGCAGCTTGCGACGGCGCTCCGCCGTCGTCAGCCCGAACGCCGTCGAGATCCCCTCGACGTAGACATCGTGGGGGAGCCAGGCGAAGCCCTCGGCCATCTCGGAGCGCGCCCCCAGGGCGCGCAGGAGCAGGTCGGTCCCCTCGGCGACCTGCCAAGGGGTCGCCGCCCCAGGACCCATCCGCTCGTCGAACCCGCCGATCTGCTCGAAGACGAAGCGCCGCAGCAGGATCCCCATCTCGATCACGCTCCAGACGTTCCACCGGTCGAGGGGAGTGCCGGCCGGCGGCAGCGTGGTCTTCGGGCCGCGTTCGTCCCACGAGGTGAAGCCGCCCGCGAGGAAG
>NZ_DEPK01000165.1:0-5083 GCF_002358725.1 Microbacterium sp. UBA3394 | reverse complement strand
CCTCGTGCACGACCCCGACGTGCTCATCCTCGATGAACCCTTCTCGGGTCTCGACCCGCTCGCCGTCGAAGTGGTCGCCGCCGTCCTGCAGGAGCGGGCCGCCGCGGGAGCATCCGTGCTGTTCAGCTCGCACCAGCTCGACGTCGTCGAGCGGCTGTGCGACGACCTCGTCATCATCGCCGGCGGCACAATCCGGGCCAAGGGCGCACGCGACGAGCTGCGGGCCGCCCACGCGCAGCGCCGCTACGAGCTCGTCTCCACCGGCGACGCCGGGTGGCTGCGCGACGAAGAGGGCGTCGACGTGCGCGACTTCGACGGCGGCTACGCCGTGTTCGACGCCGATTCCGACGAGACGGCCCAGCGCGTGCTCCGCCGCGCAGTCGCACAGGGCGACGTCGCCAGCTTTGCCCCGCAGCATCCGACCCTGTCGCAGATCTTCAAGGAGGTCATCCAGTGAACGCCACCCCGACCGCCGGCCCCACGACGGCCGGCCCCACGACGGCGCAGAGCGTCTGGCTCGTCGCCGAGAGGGAGATCGGCTCGAAGCTGCGCAGCAAGGCCTTCATCATCTCGTTCGCGATCCTCTTCGTCGGCGCGCTCGCGCTGGTGCTGTGGGGCGGCTTCACCGCGCAGAACACCTCCGGCACGCCCGTCGCGGTAACCTCCGAAGCACAGCAGTACGTCGCGGACGTGCCCGGCGTCGACGTGACCGACGCCGCATCCGACGCCGAAGCGCGCGAGCTCGTGAGCGCGGGCGAGGTCGACGCGGCCATCGTGGGCGATTCCGCGTCGCCGACGGGCTTCACGGTCGTCGCCGAATCCAGCCCGCCGACCAATCTGCTGCTCTCGCTGTCGCAGCTGCCGACCGTGGAGCTGCTCGACCCCGACGCCGGGTCGGATGCGCTCGGATTCGTCGCCGCCATCGGCTTCGGCGTGGTCTTCCTCATGGCCGCATCCCTGTTCGGCGGGACCATCGCGCAGTCGGTGGTCGAGGAGAAGCAGACGCGCGTGGTCGAGCTGCTCATCTCGGCGATCCCGGTGCGCTCGCTGCTCGCCGGGAAGGTGATCGGCAACACGATCCTCGCGATGGGCGAGATCCTCATCCTCGTGGCGATCGCCGTGGTGGGCCTGACCGTCACGGGCCAGTCCGAGCTGCTGCAGGGTCTCGGGGCGCCGATCGCCTGGTTCGCCGTGTTCTTCTTCTTCGGCTTCGTGCTGCTGGCGACGCTGTTCGCCGCCGCCGCGTCGATGGTCTCGCGCCAGGAGGACATCGGCTCGACCACCACGCCGCTCACGATGCTGATCATGGCGCCGTACTTCCTCGTGATCTTCTTCTACGAGAACCCCGTCGTGCTCGGGATCATGTCGTACGTGCCGTTCTCGGCGCCGGTGGGGATGCCCATGCGCATGTTCCTCGGCGAGGCCCAGTGGTGGGAGCCGCTGCTGTCGCTGGCGATCCTCATCGCCACGTGCCTCGGAGCGATCGTCGTGGCCGCGAAGATCTACGAGAACTCGCTGCTGCGCATGGGCGCCCGCGTCAAGCTCTCCGAGGCCCTCTCCCGCTGACGCACGGGCGGCTCACGTGCACGTACTCAGGCTGGCGGGCGCCGGGACCGGGTGAATCCCGGTCCCGGCGCCTCTTCGTCCCCTCGGAGCCTGAATTGGTGCACGTGGTGTGCGGGCGGCAGGCGGGCGGGCGGCCGACTGAGCGGCTGAGGCGCGCAGCAGGCTCGCCCCGGCCGTCCTCGCGGCCGAGGCGGGCGGGGCGCAGCGGACCCGGCGCAGTGTGCACCAACTCAGGCTCGGCGCGGCCGGATCTGGCCTCGGGCCCGGAATCGGCCACTTCCTCACCGTGCAGCCTGAATTGGTGCACAGGGAGGACCAGCGGAGGTCCGGGAGGACGGCGCGGTCAGACGCGGTAGGCGGCGCGGCCGGAGTGGCCGACGAGGGCATCCGCGGCGCGCACGAGGGCGAGGTGCGACAGGGCCTGAGGGGTGTTCCCGGCGTGGCGGTCGCGCCCGACGTCGTACTCCTCCGACAGCAGCCCGACGTCGTTCGCGACGGCGCACGCCCGATTCATGAGCTCGTCGGCGTCGTCGATCCGGCCGCTGCTGGCGTACTGCTCGACGAGCCAGAACGTGCAGGCCAGGAAGGGATGCTCGTCGCCGGGGAGCCCGTCGACGCCGCTGTCGGTGCGGTAGCGCAGCAGGAAGCCGTCGCGCATGAGCGTGCGCTCCATCTCGGCGACGGTGCCGAGCATGCGCGGGTCGTCGTGGGCGCAGAAGCCCACCTGGGGCAGGAGCAGCAGCGACGCGTCGACCTCGGTCGAGCCGTAGTGCTGCACGAAGTGCCCCCGCTCCGCGTCGAAGCCGTTCGCGTCGATCTCCTCGCGCACCCGGTCGCGAAGGAGCTCCCACGTGGATGCGTCGCCCGGCAGCCCCGTCTCCTTCACCGCGCGCACGCCACGGTCGAGCGCCGCCCACACCATCACCCGCGAGTGGGTGAACATCGTCTCCTCGCCGCGGATCTCCCAGATGCCGCAGTCGGGTCGGTCGAACCACTCCACGACCTGATCCAGCAGGGCCTTCTGCAGCGCCCACGAGAAGTCCGACTCGTCGACGCCGGCGTTGCGGGCCGCCTCGAGAGCGACCATCACCTCGCCGATCACGTCGGCCTGGAACTGCGTGTAGGCACCGTTGCCGAGGCGCACCGGCGCCGACCCCTCGTATCCGGGCAGGCTCGTCAGCTCGCTCTCGGGCAGCTCCCGCTCCCCCGCGATGCCGTACATGATCTGCACGTCGGCGGGGTCTCCGGCGACCGCCCGCAGCAGCCAGCGCCGCCAGCGGAACGCGATGCGCGTGAAGCCGTGCTCGAGCAGCGCCTCGAGGGTGAGGGATGCGTCGCGCAGCCACACATAGCGGTAGTCCCAGTTGCGGGATCCGCCGAAATCCTCGGGCAGCGACGTGGTCGCAGCGGCGACGATCCCGCCGGTGTCGAGGTGGGTGAGCGCCCGGAGCACCAGCAGCGACCGCACGACCTCCTCGTGGTGCGGTCCGTGGTGCTCGATCGTCTCGGCGAAGTCGCCCCAGAACGACTGCGTCGACGCGCGGACGGCGTCGACGTCGACCGGCGGCGGGGTCGGCAGGTGGGATGCGAACCACGTCAGCGTCACATCGACCTCGTCGCCGGGCCCGACCGTCACGGTGCCGCGATGCCGGTGGTCGACGGCGCGGAGGCGGGCACCCCGCACGACGACCGCGTCGGGTCCGGCGATCCCCAGCAGCGCGGGCGCGTCGTCGTCGCCGATCTGACGCACCCACGGCACGGAGCGCGCGTAGTCGAACCGCACCACGAGCTCGTGATCGAAGGCGACCTCGCCCGAGACGCCGACGATGCGGCGCACGATGTCGGTGCGGTCGCCGTCGATCGGCATGAACTCGTGCACCTCGGCGACACCGTCCACGCTCTCCCATCGGGTGACGAGGGTGAAGGTGTCACCGTCGTAGCGGCGCGTCGGCGTCGCGTGCGGGTCGGCGGGTCGAAGCATCCATCTGCCGTGGTCCTCGTCGCCGAGAAGGGCACCGAAGACGGAGGCGGCGTCGTAGCGAGGCGGACAGAACCAGTCGATGCTGCCCTCGCGCGAGACGAGCGCCGCGGTGCGGCAGTCGCTGAGCAGAGCGTAGTCCTCGATGGGTGCGGGCACGGCAGCCTCCCGGGAGCAGTGTGGTGGGCAGCGGTTCGACGCTATCGTGGGCGCCGTGACCTCCGCGACCACGACGCTGCTCATCCTCGGAGCCTCGGGAGACCTCACCTCCCGTCTGCTCCTGCCCGCCCTCGGCGAGCTCCTCACCCGAGAGCCCGATCGCCACGTGCACCTGCGCGGCGCCGGTATGGACGACTGGGACGACACGCACTGGCGCGACGTGGTGAAGACCTCGTTCGCTGCCGGTGACGCCGACGCCGCCTTCGCCGCGGTCGATCAGACCACGTACACGCGCGCCGACATCACCAAGGCGGATGACCTGCAGCGCCTGGTCCACGGCGTCGACGGACCGCTCGCGCTGTACTTCGCCGTTCCGCCGGCGATCGCCGCCCGCGCGTGCGAGGCGCTCGCCGACGTGACCCTTCCCGAGGGCACGATCCTGGCGCTCGAGAAGCCCTTCGGAACGGATGCCGACAGCGCGCACGCGCTCAACCGCACGCTCGAGCAGCTCGTCCCCGAGAATCAGATCTTCCGCGTCGATCACTTCCTGGGGCGCTCGACGCTGCTGAACCTGCTCGGCGTGCGCTTCGCGAACCGCGTGATCGAGCCGGTGTGGAACGCCGAGCACGTCGAGAGCGTGCTCGTGCGCTTCGACGAGGCGCTCGGCCTCGAGGGACGCGCCGGCTACTACGACAAGGCCGGCGCGATGATCGACATGATCCAGAGCCACCTGCTGCAGGTGCTGGCCTTCCTCGCGATGACCGCACCCGCATCCCTCGACGAACGAGATCTGCGGGATGCGACCGGCGCGGCCCTGCGCGCGACGCACGTGTGGAACGACGATCCCGCGACCGCGTCCCGGCGCGCGCGCTACACCGCCGGGTCGATCGGGGACCGGACGTTCCCCTCCTACGTCGACGAGCCCGGGGTCGACCCGTCGCGCCACACCGAGACGCTCGCCGAGGTGACCTTCGCCGTCGACACCGCGCGCTGGTCCGGCGTGCCGTTCACGCTGCGATCGGGCAAGGCGATCGGCGAGCCGGTGCGCGAGATCGTCGTGCAGTTCCGACCGGTGCGGCACGTTCCGACGGGGCTCACAGGGGATGCATCGGGCTCGGTCATGCGCTTCTCCCTCGGTCCCGACGTGCTCTCGCTCGAGCTCAACGTCAACGGCGCCGACGACCCGTTCGAACTCGAGCGCATCGGCCTGACCGCCGACCTCGGCGCGGGCGCGCTCCGGGCCTACGGCGAGGTGCTCTCGAGCATCCTCGACGGCGATGCCGCCCTCGCGGTGCGCGGGGATGCGGCCGAGCAGTGCTGGCGCATCGTGCAGCCGGTGATCGACGCGTGGCGCGCCGACGACGTGCCGCTGGACGAGTA
>NZ_DEPK01000082.1:11993-12218 GCF_002358725.1 Microbacterium sp. UBA3394 | reverse complement strand
CTCGTCCAGGTCCTCGCGAGCGAGGTCGGCATCGACGTCGACGTCGTCGAGCTGTTCACCGAGTCGCTGACCGAACCCGGCGAAGGCGCCGACACCTACCTCACGATGATGCGCGAGAACACCGCGCGCATCTCCGAAGGCCTCACCCGCTGAGGGAACCTGAAAGGAAACACCATGACACAGCACAAGCGACGGGTCGCCTTCGCCGCGACCGTGGCCGGCATC
>NZ_DEPK01000082.1:8422-11609 GCF_002358725.1 Microbacterium sp. UBA3394 | reverse complement strand
ACCACCACCGAATCCGCCACCGAAACCGTCGAGGGGCGCATCGCCGTCGCGTACGAGGGAGGCGTCGCCGTCCTCGACCCCGAGACCCTCGAGGTCGTCGACGAATTCGCGTCGGAGGAGTTCGTCCGCCTCAACACCTTCGGTGACGGAAAGACCGTCGCGGTCACCACGTCGGCCGGATTCCAGATGCTCGACACGTCGGAGCCGGCGCTGACCGACCTCGTCTTCGAGGCGACCACGGCCGGTCACGTCGTCTCCCACGAGGGCAACACCGTCCTGTTCGACGATGGCACCGGAACATCCACGATCGTGGCCACCGACGCCTTCGCCGACGGCTACGACGCGCTCCCCGAGACGACCACGTACACCGCCGACGAGCCCCACCACGGCGTCTCGATCGTGCTCGAAGACGGCGAGCTGGTCACCACGCTCTCCGACCGCAGCGGTGCCGTCGCGCTGCACGCGCACGAGGACCACTGGGACGAAGAGGCGATGAGCGCGGACTGCCCCGGCATCCACGGCGAAGGCACGGCGGCCGACGAGGCCGTGATCTTCGGCTGCGAGAACGGCGCCCTGCTGTACGCGGACGGGGAGTTCGTGAAGTTCACCGCGCCCGACGAGTACGGCCGCATGGGCAACGCCTTCGTGTCGGAGACGAGCCCCATCGTCGTCGGCGACTACAAGAACGACCCCGACGCAGAGGGCTACCTGCTCAACGCGGTCACGCTGATCGACACCGCCGCACAGACCTACGAGGTCGTCGACCTTCCCGACGAGGTCCAGTACACGTTCCGTGACATCGCGCGGGGCCCCGGCGACCTGGCGTACATCCTCGCCAGCGACGGCCAGATCCACGTTCTCGCCCCCGAGACCGGTGAGCTGACCGACGCGTACCCCGTCGTCGAGGCGTGGGAGGGCCCGGTCGAGTGGCAGGATGCTCACCCGGCCATCAAGGTCGCGGGCGACATCGCCTACGTGACCGAGCCGGCGACGAATTCGGTCCACGCGGTCGATCTCACCACCGGCGAGATCATCTCGAGCGTCGAGCTCGACCACACGCCGAACGAGATCGCGATCAGCTGATCCGATTCGGCCCATGACCGGCACCGGTGCGGACGTCTCTCGGGGAGGCATCCGCACCGGTGTCCTTTCTCAGCCGGCGACGTTCCCCGTGTGCACGGAGGCACCATGACCGCAGCCGACACCTCCGGCGCGCCGACGCGTGAAAGCGCCAAGCGAGAGGCCGTTCGGCGAGCTCTGGCCCGCGCCGACGGCTTCGTCTCGGCTCAGCAGCTGCACCTGCAGATCAACGGCGACGGCCAGTCGATCGGGCTCGCGACCGTCTATCGGCACCTGGCCGCCCTCGCCGAACAGGGCGACGCCGACACGGTGTCGGTGGCCACCGGACAGCTGTTCCGCACGTGCCGGCGACGGGGAACGCATCACCATCACCTCATCTGCGAAACGTGCGGCACGGCCGTCGACGTCGACCCACCCGACGAGGACTGGATCAGGGCGGCCGCGCTCGAACACGGCTTCACCGTCACCCGTCATCTCATCGAGGTTTTCGGTCACTGCCGAGAGTGTCCGGACGACGCATGATCGGCCTCGGGGCGGGCGAAACCGGGCGCCGGCGCCGGCTCAGGCGGTGGCCTTCTCCTCCCGCTCCTTCGCGCGCTCGAGGGCGCGCTGTCGCTGCGTGCGACCCTGCTCCTCGAGCTTCTCGGCACGGGATTCGTCTCGGGTGAGGTTGACGCTCGTCTCCGGATCGAACACGTACAGCGAGTCGGGTGAGAGCCACAGGTTCGCCGTGTCCCCTCCGGTGATGAGGCTGTTCGCGTCGAGCGCGATCACCATCTCAGTGCGCAGGCTCTCCCCGTCCAGGTCTTTGTCCAGCTGCGAGAGGGTCTCGCGCACCGCCTCGTCGGTCTCGAACGGCACGTACGCGTACAGCACCTCCCCCAGCCACTCCGTCATCTCCACGTCGACGCTCACGCGCACGCCGTCGCTCGGCTCGTTCTCCATCGCATCGACGTCCTGGAAGGCGTCCGGCCGCACCCCGACGATCACCGTGGACCGGTCGCCGATCGCGGCGCGCAGCCTGTCGTCGATGGGCACATCCATCATCGGCAGGCGCAGCGTATCGCCCTCGACGGCACCGTTGAGGAAGTTCATGGGCGGTGACCCGATGAACCCCGCGACGAAGAGGTTGGCCGGCTGCTCGTAGAGCCCGCGCGGACTCGCCACCTGCTGCAATTCGCCACGCCGGAGCACCGCGACACGGTCGCCGAGCGTCATCGCCTCGGTCTGGTCGTGCGTGACATAGACGGTCGTGATGCCGAGCGAGCGCTGCAGCCGCGCGATCTCGGTGCGCATCTGCCCGCGCAGCTTCGCGTCGAGGTTCGACAGCGGCTCGTCGAAGAGGAATGCATCGGCGTTGCGCACGATCGCGCGGCCCATCGCGACCCGCTGTCGCTGCCCGCCGGAGAGGTTCGCAGGCTTCCGCTCCAGGTGCTCGTCGAGCTCCAGAAGGCGCGAGGCCCGCTTGACCCGCTCGTCGATCTCCTTGTCGTCGACGTCGCTGGACTTCAACCGCATCGGGAAGGCGATGTTCTCGTACACCGTCAGGTGCGGGTACAGCGCGTAATTCTGGAAGACCATCGCGAGGTTCCGGTCCTTCGGCGCCTTGTCGTTGACCACGCGGTCATCGATGCGAAGGTCGCCGTCGGTGATGTCCTCCAGCCCGACGATCATCCGCAGGAGCGTCGACTTGCCGCATCCGGACGGACCGACGAGGATCACGAACTCGCCATCGGCGATGTCGAGATCGATGCCCTTGACCGCCGTGAAGCCGTCGTCATAGGTCTTGACGACGTTGTTCAGCGTGATGGATGCCATGACGACTCCTTCGAGGACGTGGATTGCGTGGCGACGGCGCGGCGGGTCATCCCTTCACCGCGCCCTGCGTGAGGCCGGAGACGATGCGCCGCTGGAAGATGACCACGACGATGACGATGGGGATCGTCACCACGATCGCGGCCGCGGAGATCGCCCCCGTCGGATCTTCGAACTGCGACGCGCCGGTGAAGAACGACAGCGCCGCCGGCACCGGGCGCGCGGCATCGGTCGAGGTGAGCGAGATGCCGTAGACGAAGTCGTTCCAGGCGATGAAGAACGCGATGATCGC
>NZ_DEPK01000082.1:0-8033 GCF_002358725.1 Microbacterium sp. UBA3394 | reverse complement strand
CCGTCGACCTGCGCGGCCTGTTCGAGCTCCCACGGAATCTGGCGGAAGAACGCCGCGAGCGTCCAGATCGAGATCGGCAGCGTGAGCGAGAGGTAGGGGATGATGAGGCCCAGCCACGTGTCGTAGAGCCCGATGGTGCGCCACAGGTTGAACAGCGGCGTCACGATCGACACGACGGGGAAGACCGAGACGGCGAGCGCCGTGACGAGGATCATGCGCTTGCCGGGGAAGTCGAGCCGGGCGATCGCGTAGGCGCACAGCGTGGCCAGCACCACCGCGATCGCCGTCGCGATCAGCGAGATGCCGATCGAGTTGCGCAGCGAGGTGAGGAACAGCTCCTGTGCGCCGCCGCCCGGGGCGAGGATCTCGCCGTAGTTCTCCCACGTCCACTCCTCGGGCAGCAGCGTGCCGGAGAAGAGTCCCCCGGGGGTCTTGAACGAGGTCATGAGGATGGAGAACACCGGGAACAGCGACCACACGAGCACCGCCACCGTGATCACGATCCAGCCGATGCGCTGGGGCCAGGTCATCGCACGCATCAGGAGTTCCGTCCCCCCGCCAGGTCGACCCGGAAGCCTTTGATGAAGATGCCGGCGATGATCAGCACGCTGAGGAACAGCAGCACCGAGATCGCCGATCCGAGTCCGATCTCCAGCCGCCCGATCGAGGTGTTGTACGCCAGGAGCGACAGCGCCTCGGTGTCGTTGGCCCCGGCGGTCATGATGTAGATGTTGTCGAAGATGCGGAAGGCCTCGAGCGTGCGGAAGAGCACGGCCACCATGATCGCGGCCTTCATGTTGGGCAGGATCACGCGCCGCATGACCTCCCACCCGGTGGCCCCGTCGACCTTCGCCGCCTCCTCGAGGTCTCCCGGCACCTGCGCGAGCCCCGACAGCAGCAGCAGCGAGATGAACGGCGTCGTCTTCCACACCTCGGAGAGGATGATCACGAACAGCGACGAGCCCTGATAGGCGAACCAGTTGAAGTCCTCGTCGAAGCCCGGCACCCACGCCAGCCAGCTGTTGATGTAGCCGGAGTTGATGTCGAACGCGTAGAACCAGGCGAACGCGGCGACCACCGTGACGATGCCGTAGGGCACGAGGATGGCGGTGCGCGCGAAGCCGCGCAGCTTCTTGACGGCGCGGTGCATCACGAGGGCGAGGAGGAACCCGAGGATCAGCTCGAGGATCACCGTGACGACGGTGATGAACAGCGTCACGCCCATCGACTGCCAGAACGCGGGATCGCCGAGCACGACGGCGTAGTTGCGGAACCAGATGAACTCCCGCTCGTCGGGAGCGGTCAGGCGCAGGGAGAACAGCGAGTCGAAGAAGGCCTGCAGGATCGGATACATCGTCACCAGCAGCATGAGCACGAACGCCGGGCCAGCCAGCATCCATCCGAGCCGCGCTTCGGCGCGCGAGCGCTCCGAGCGGCGGCCGCGCGTCGGCCGCTTCTCCTCGGCGCGCGGCGGCGCGGGGCGCTCGACGGCGGGCGCGCTCATAGCAGCCTCTCCCCCTGCAGGACGGCGAGGATGAACTCCTGCGACGTCTCGGGCGTCGTGTCCGGATCGACCCCGGCCGGCGGGTGCCATGTTCGCTGCAGTCCGATCGAGATCTCGTTGTAGTACGGCGTCTGCGGGCGCGGAACCCCGAGGTCGAGGGACTCGCGGATGACGTCGGCCATGGGGAACTCCTCCTGCACCGCCTCGTCGTCGTAGGCGGCGGCGTTCGAGGGCGGGTTGCCGTCGCTGACGAAGTACTCGGCCTGATTCTCGGGCTGCACGATGCACTCCACCGCCTGCCACGCGAGGTCCTGGTTCTCGCTGAAGGCCCCCACGCCGAGGTTGATGCCGCCGACGGGTGGGGCCGCCGGGGTGTCGGCGTCCATGCGCGGATACACGGCCCACCCGAGGTCGTCGGCGACCTCGGGCGACGACTCGTTGAGGGCCGGCCACACGAAGGGCCAGTTGACCATGAAGGATCCCTGCTCGCCCTCGAACAGATTGAGGCTCGCGTTCTCGTTCGCCGTCGGGAGTCCGGCACCTCCCAGCCGGTTCTCGCCGATCCGCTGGAGCACCTCTGCCGCGGCGCGACCGGCGTCGGAGTCGATGCCCAGCTCCATGTCCTTCGGCGGTGCGTCGGGGGTCTCGAGGATCTCGCCGCCCGCCGAGGCGATCAGGGCGTTCACCCAGACGGTGAGGGATTCGGCGAGCGCGCCCTGGACACCGAGCTGCAGATCGTTCTCCTCCGCGACCTCGATGATCTGGTCCCACGTGACCGGCTCGCTCATGTCCAGGCCCGCCTCCTCGACGACCGATTCGCGATACCAGAGCAGCTGGGTGTTCGCCCAGAACGGGACCGTGACCAGTTCGTCGTTCCAGCTCGCCGAGTCGACGGCGCCCTGCACGATGCCCTCCGTGTCCTGCAGCTCGTCGGGAACGGGTGCGAGGAAGCCGGGTTCGGCGAGCTCCGGGATGAAGGGCGGGTCGAGACTCATGATGTCCAGGGAGCGGTCGCTGGCGGCGAGCCGCCGCGCGAGCTGCTCGCGCTGCGACGCCGCGTCACGCGGCAGCAGGGTCGTCTCGATGCGGTACGCCCCGTCGGCAGCCTCGGTGCAGGATGCGGCGATGCGCTCCTGGCCGCCGGCGTCGGGGTTGATGTACCACGTGAGGGTCGGCGTCCCGTCGTCGGCGGAGCAGGCTCCGAGACTCGCGACGACGGCCAGCGCGACACCGGCGCCCATCATCCTCCTGCCGCGCATCCGGCCCCCTCGCCTTCACCGGTCCCTCATCGACCGTGTGTTCCAGCATGTTGGGGCAAAGCCGCGCGATGCGCCATGCTCTTGCGCGGCACGACCCGGCTGTAGTACGCGCAGGGTGAGACACGGATGCCGCCCCGGTGCGCCGGGCTCAGGGGCTGCCGCGCAGGCGCCGACGCGCCACCAGCCGGGAGCCTGCGGCCGCGATCGCGGCGCACACGACGATCACCGCCATCGGCACGGCCGTGTCCTCTCCCCACGCACCGACCACGGGCGACATCGCTCCGCCGAGCACGAATTGCGTCGCCCCGAGCACGGCCGCGCCGGAGCCGCGCATGTGAGGCGTGCGGGCGAGGGCGAGCGCGGAGGCGTTCGACATCGTGAAGCCGGCACCGGCGGTCAGCACCACCGCGCATCCGATGAAGGAGGCCGGACGGAGCCACCCGGTGATCGCCAGGAGCGCGAGGATGCCGGAGGCGAGAAGGAGGAAAGAGACGCCGAGGGTGAGCATGCGACCGGGACCCACCCGAGGAGCGATGCGTGCGTTGAGCAGGTTCGCCGACACGACACCGAGCGCACCCGCGGCGAATCCCAGCGCGTAGACGAGCGGGTCCATGCCGAGCACCTCCTGCCCGACGAACGGCGACGCGGAGATGTAGGCCATCATGCCCGCGAACGCCGCGGCGACGGTGAGGGTGTAGGCGCCGAATCCGCGGGTGCTCGCGACGGTTCCGAGCATGCGGGCGATCGCACGCACCCCGCCGCCGTGTCGACGGTCTGGCGGGAGGGATTCGGGCACCACGAGCACGGCGAGCAGGAACATCGCCGCCGAGATGGCGGCCAGCACGATCAGCACGCCGCGCCAGTCGGTCAGCACACCCACCGCACCGCCGATCGGCGGTGCCACGAGAGGCCCGAGCGCCGTCACCGTCGCGATGAGGCTGAGGGCGCGCACGGCGGTCTCGCCCTCGCTGAGGTCGACCGCGATCGCCCGTGCCACGACGATTCCCGCCGCGCCGGCGACACCCTGCACCAGTCGCAGTGCGACGAACACCTCGATCGTCGGGGTGAACACCATCAGCACGCTCGAGAGGGCGAAGACACCCATCGACAGCACCATGACGGGGCGGCGTCCCAACCGGTCCGAGAGCGGTCCGAGCAGCAGCTGGCCGGCGCCGATCCCGAGCAGGAACGCCGTGAGGGTGAGCTGCACGGCCGACGCCGACGAGCCGAGATCCGCGGCGATCTCGGTGAACGATGCGAGATACATGTCCGTCGCGAACGGACCGACCGCGGCGAGGAATCCGAGGGTGGCGACCAGCCCCGAGGTGAGGCGGGGAGCGCCGCTCACTCGCCGCGCGAGACGGCGACCATCTCGTCGCGTGGCACGACCTTGATGCGGGCACGCTCGTGCGGAGCGCCCAGGGCGATCTCGTGCTCGTCGAGGCGGTGCCAGCCCTCGAGGTCGGTCCACGCCACGCCCCGCTCGGCGAGGAGGGCGGGGATCGCCTCCTCCGAGGGGTCCGCCGGGTGCCACCACGAGCCCTGATCGTTGATGAGATGGCGCACCGTCTCCATCGCATCCGATTTGGTGTGTCCGATCAGCCCCACCGGTCCGCGCTTGATCCACCCCGTGGCGTAGACGCCGGGCACCCGCTCGTTGTTCTCCGGATGCAGCACCTGCCCCTCGTGATTCGGGATGACGCCGTGGCGGTCATCGAACGGGACGCCGGGGAGGGGCGAACCGAAGTAGCCGACGGCGCGGTAGAGCTGCTGGATGGCCACTTCGCGCATCTCGCCGGTGCCGACCACGCCGCCCTCGTCGTCGGGTCGCGTGCGCTCGTACACAAGCGCGGCCACGCGTCCGGCGGCATCCTTCTTCACCTCGACGGGCCTGGCCCAGAAGTGCAGGTGCAGCCGGCGCGATGCGGTGCCGCCGGCGCCGTTCGCGGAGTCGAGCTTGCGCCACGACTGCAGCACCCGGTCGATGACCATGACCTGCTTGTTGCTGGCGATGGCGTCCTTCGACGCCTCGTCGTAGTCGAAGTCCTCGTCGTAGACCACCATGTCGACGTCGCGCTGCTCGCCGAGTTCGCGCAGCTCGAGGGGCGTGAACTTCACCTGGGCGGGTCCCCGGCGCCCGAACACGTGCACATCGGTGATCGCGGACGCGGCCAGACCCGCGTGCACGTTGTCGGGGATCTCCGTCGGCAGCAGGTCCTCGGCATGCTTGGCGAGCATGCGGGCCACGTCGAGCGCGACGTTTCCGTTGCCGATGACGGCGACCGACTCCGCGTCGAGGGGCCAGTCGCGCGGCACATCGGGGTGGCCGTCGAACCAGCTGACGAAATCGGCCGCACCGTAGGATCCGGCCGCATCGATGCCGGGGATCTCCAGCGACGCGTCGCGCGCGGCGCCCGTGGAGAAGATGACGGCGTTGTAGTGGTGCTTGAGGTCGTCGAGCGTGATGTCCTCACCGAAGCGCACGTTGCCGAAGATCCGGATGTCACCCCGGTCCAGCACGCCGCGCAGCGCGGTGATGATGCCCTTGATGCGGGGATGATCCGGCGCCACGCCGTATCGCACCAGACCGTACGGCGCCGGCAGGTGCTCGAACAGATCGATGGACACGTCGAAGGTGCGCTCCGCCTTCAGCAGGATGTCGGCGGCGTAGATGCCGGCGGGGCCGGCTCCGACGATCGCCAGTCGCAGCTTGGTCATGGGTGTCCTTTCGTGTCGCGCATCCGCGACCGCGCCGGAGGGCGCCGGTCAGCTGGAGCGGTCGGCCACCGCGCGCGCGAACCGCGTGAGTCCTTCGCGCACGGGACCGTCGGGAAGCGGGTCGAGCGCGGCGATGGCGTCGCGCGACCACGAGTGGGCGAGGTCGAGGGTGGCCCGCGTCGCCTCGTGGTCGCGGAGCTCGGCCAGCGGCTCGTCGAGGATGACGGGGTCGGCGCCGTCGGCGATGCGGGCGACGCCCTCGTCGATGCGCTCGCGCAGGTCGGTCGACGCGTCGTCGTCGCGCTGTCCGAGCAGCAGGAAGGGCATCGTCGGCACACCGGCGCGCAGGTCGGTGCCGGGCACCTTGCCGGTCTCGTCGGGGTCGCTCGAGAGATCGATGACGTCGTCGAGGAGCTGGAAGGCGACCCCCGCCTTCTCGCCGAATTCCACGAGCGGCTGCTCGTAGGCGCTCGGCGCTTCGCTGAACAGCGCCCCGGCCTGAGCGGATGCGGCGATGAGCGATCCGGTCTTGTCCGCCAGCACCTGCAGGTAGAACGCGACCCGGTCGTCGTTCTCGTGCGGTCCGACGGTCTCGTGCATCTGGCCGAGCACGAGCCGCTCGAACGTGTCGGCCTGGAGTTTGATGGCACGCTCGCCGAGCTTGGCCATCAGCTGGCTGGCGCGCGAGAACAGCAGGTCTCCGGTGAGGATGGCGACGCTGTTGCCCCACACCGAATGGGCACTGGGCACCCCGCGGCGCCGGTCCGCCTCATCCATCACATCGTCGTGGTAGAGCGAGCCCAGGTGGGTGAGCTCGAGCGCGGTGGCCGCGTCGATGACGTCGTCGGTGGTCCCCTCGCCCAGGTGCGCCGTCAGCAGCGCCAGCATGGGGCGCACGCGCTTGCCGCCGGCGTCGAACAGGTAGCGGCTGGTCGCGTTGGTGAGCGTGTCGGCGGTGGTCAGCTCCGCTTCGAGATTGCGGTCGACGCGCTCGAGCCCCGCCTCGACCTTCGCGAGCAGTCGGCGGGATCGGGGACCCGCGAACACGCGATCGGCCAGGCCGAGCCTGCCCGCGATCGGCGAGCCCTGCGCTGAGGGAGTCACGCTCCCAGCCTACCGGCGCACACCGGGATGCCGGACCGCCCCTGGTGGGCGCTCATGCGGCGGGATCGGCCGTTCCGGCGCCTCCGTCGACGGGCTTGATCCCGCGGTGCAGCGCGACGATCCCGCCGGTGAGGTTGCGATAGGCGACGTCGCCCCAGCCCGCCTGTCGGATCCACGCCATGAGCGTGCGCTGGTCGGGCCAGTCGCGGATGGACTCGTTGAGGTAGTCGTACGCCTCGCTGTTGGAGCTCACCGTCTTCGCCACGACCGGCAGCACACGATCGTTGTAGAAGCCGTAGAGGGCACGGAACAGCGACGACGGCGGGTGCGAGAACTCGCAGATCACCAGGCGTCCGCCCGGCTTGGTCACCCGCAGCAGCTCGCTCAGAGCCGCCCGCGGCTCATTGACGTTGCGCAGCCCGAACGACATCGTGACGGCGTCGAACGCGTCGTCGCCGAACGGCAGTGCGGTCGCGTCCGCCTCGACGAACGAGAGGTTCCGCATTCCGCCGCCCGGTGCCGACGCACCGTGGCGGCGTTCGCCTTCGGCGAGCATCCCCGGCGAGAAGTCCGCGGCGACGACCTCCGCCCCGCTCCGGGCGAGGGAGGCGCTGGAGGCACCCGTCCCGGCGGCGAGGTCGAGGATGCGCTCGCCGCGCTTCGGGGCGACGGCACGCGTGGTCGCAGCTCGCCACGAACGGTCGTTGCCGAGGCTGAGCACGGTGTTGGTGCGGTCGTAGCCGGCGGCGACCCCGTCGAACATCCCCGAAACCCGTGCCGGGTCCTTGCCCAGATCGGCGCGGTTCGGCTCGGCGTGTCGGGGGGCGGTGTCGGGGGTCACCCCTCGACTCTACGCGTCGGCCCGCGCGGCCGGCCCGGCGCCGGCGAGGGCGGCCAGCCGAGCCAGCCACGCGTTCGCCGTGTCGTCGTCGTACGGCGCCACGCGGTCGCGCACCTTGCGTTCGAGCTCGATCGCGAGCGCCTCGAGGTGGGTGACGATCTCAGCCGGGTAGCCGTACGCGATGCGATGCTCGTCCCACTCGTCGCGATCGTCGATCCACGTGCCGCGGCCGTCGACGGCCCGCACGACGTCGAGATCCATGTCGATCCCGGTGGGCACGCCGGCCTCGGTGTCGGACCAGCGCACGTCCCACGCGAGGTCGATGTAGATGCGGCTGGATGCCGGTGGCGCGACGTTGACCGTGAGGGCGTGGTCCCCCGAGGGCGGCACGAGCGTGACGCTGGCCGCGCGAGTGAGGACCTCCCGGCCGGGGCGGAAGCTCCGCGTGCCTTCCGGCTGACCGAACCACTCGCCCCACCGGTCGTGACCGAGATAGATGCAGTCGTGCACCCAGTGCGGGCCGCCGTCCCACTTGCGCCAGCGGAACACGGTGCGGGTGCCCGGTTCGGGGCGCAGGATGTCGGCGGTCACCTCGCGAGTCTAAGCC
>NZ_DEPK01000253.1:0-2572 GCF_002358725.1 Microbacterium sp. UBA3394 | reverse complement strand
GGCGTGGAGTTCGCCCGCCCGCGCTGCCAGCCGGTTGTGCAGCGCGGTCGCCGCGGCGATCGCGGTGGTGCGGTCGGCATCCGAGACCGACACGCGCGCGACGAGCGTGGCACGCTCGGCGGAAAGATGCCGTTCGGCGGTGCCGACGGTGGTGATGACGGTCATACGTGCCTCCCGGGCCGCGCCTCGAGGCGGCGCTGCCTCGCTTCATGCAACCACGCGACCGTCGGGTCCGCCAGGATCGGTTCGTTCGCCGCTGCGGCGCGGCTTGTCGCGCCCGGTGTGAACAAGACAGGAGATTCGGGTCAGAAGCCCGCGGGAAGCCTCCCACAGCGGCTGATCCCGCCGAATCTCCTGTCTTGTTCACGGTGCACTCGCGGGGTGGACGCGGCAGCGTCTCCCGCTCAGTGGCCGCGGTAGGTGCGGGCGCGACCGTCGGGTCGGTCTGGATCGGCTCGTTCGCCGTCGCGGCGAAGGTCGAGCTCGCCGTTGTACGCGGTGGAGGGCGCGGGTGCTCCGCCGGCGCGGCAGAATGGCACCGACATGCGTTTCGCGATCGAGCACGATCGAGAGGATGCCGCGGCATCCGACACAGGGAGTCATCGATGACAGAGAACCGAGAGACCGCACTTCTGGCCCACGTCCCCGACGGGCTGTTCATCGGCGGGCAGTGGCGCGCCGCCGAGGGCGGCGCCACCCTGCCGGTGTTCGACCCGGCGACCGGGGAACGCCTGCTGACCATCGCCGACGCGTCGGTCGCCGACGGCGCCGCCGCCATGGACGCCGCCGTCGAGGCCTTCCCGTCGTGGGCGCAGACGCCCGCGCGCGAACGCGCCGAGCTGCTCCGTCGCGCCTTCGACCTCCTGCAGGAGCGCAAGGAGGACATCGCCCTCCTGATGACGCTCGAGATGGGCAAGCCGCTCGCCGAGGCGCGCGGCGAGGTCGCGTACGGCGGGGAGTTCCTCCGCTGGTTCAGCGAAGAGGCGGTGCGGGCCTCGGGACGCTACGGGGCGAACCCCGAGGGCACCGGCCGCATGATCGTCACGCAGCACCCGGTCGGCCCGTGCTACCTCATCACCCCCTGGAACTTCCCGCTGGCGATGGCCACGCGCAAGATCGCACCGGCCCTCGCCGCCGGCTGCACCGTCGTGGTCAAGCCCGCCGAGCTCACCCCGCTCACGACGCTCTTCTTCGTCAAGCTGCTGCAGGATGCCGGGCTTCCCGACGGTGTCGTGAACGTCATCACGACGTCGTCGAGCGGCGCCGTCTCGGAGCCCATCATCCGCGACCCGCGGCTGCGCAAGCTCTCCTTCACCGGATCCACCCCGGTCGGGCAGAAGCTCCTCGAGCAGGCCGCGCAGGGAGTGCTGCGCACGTCGATGGAGCTCGGCGGCAATGCTCCGTTCGTCGTCTTCGACGACGCCGACCTCGACAAGGCGGTCGACGGCGCGATGCTGGCGAAGTTCCGCAACATCGGTCAGGCGTGCACCGCGGCGAACCGGTTCATCGTGCACCGCTCGGTCGCCGACGAGTTCGCCCGCCGCGTGACCGAGCGCGTGCAGGGCATGCGCATCGGTCGCGGCACCGAGGAGGGCGTGGCGATCGGTCCGCTCATCGACGATCGCGCCGTCGAGAAGGCGCGATCGCTCGTGGCCGACGCCGTCGACCGCGGGGCTCAGGTGCGCACGGGCGGATCGCCGGTGACCGGAGCGGGAACGTTCTTCGAGCCGACGGTCGTCACCGACGTCGCGGCCGGCAGCGACATCCTTCGCGAGGAGATCTTCGGACCGGTCCTGGCGATCGTGCCCTTCGACGACGAAGACGACGCGGTGCGGCTGGCGAACGACACCGAGTACGGCCTGGTCTCGTACGTCTTCACCGAGAACCTCGCGCGCGGCCAGCGCATGATCGAGCGTCTCGAGACGGGGATGATGGGGCTCAACGTCGGCGTGGTATCCAACGCCGCCGCCCCCTTCGGCGGCTGGAAGATGTCGGGTCTCGGCCGCGAGGGCGGCGCCGAGGGCATCCACGAGTACCTCCAGACGAAGTACACCCTCACCCCGAACCCGTTCTGACCCGAGGTGCCGGGCCGCCCGGGCTGCCCGCGGCCGGGTCGCCCGGCCCGTCGTCAGGGGCGGGGCGGCTCGGCGGCGCGGACGATCGCGGTCACCCGTGCCGTCGCGTCGGCGTAGGGGGCGAGGTCGGCGTCGTGCGCCAGCGGCTGCAGGATGACGCTCGTCGCGCCGGCGTCGGTGAGCGCGGCGATCGCCTCGGCCACCGCGGCATCGTCGCCGGATGCGGCGAAGCGGCGCTCACCGCTGAAGCCCCACGCGTCGAACTCCGCCTCGAGCGCTGAGGCCGTGTCGCCGAACGCGCACATGAGGAACACCACGATCTCGTGGGGTCCCGTGCGGCCCGCCGCTTCACGGGCGGCATGGATGCGCGAGGCGGCGGAGCGCACCATGGCGGGGCTGGATCCCGCGGTGAGGACGGTGCCGTCGGCGACCTCGCCCGTGAGAGACAGCGTCTTCGGGCCCTCGCCGGCCGCGAGCACCGGCACAGTGCGCTCGGG
>NZ_DEPK01000090.1:33312-37353 GCF_002358725.1 Microbacterium sp. UBA3394 | reverse complement strand
GTCGCCCGCGGCCTGCTGCTCGGCGATCTGGCGCCGAACGTCATCCATGTCCAGGCCCTTCACCGCGGTGATCACCTGTTCCAGGGCCGGCGCGGGAAGGGCGCCCGGCTGCGAGAACACCATGATGCCTTCGCGGAAGGCCGCCAGGGTCGGAATCGACGTGATGCCGAAACCCCCGGCGAGCTCGCGCTGATCCTCGGTGTCGATCTTGCCGAAGACGACGTCGGAATGCTCGTCGGACGCCTTCTCGAAGACGGGTGCGAAGGACCGGCACGGTCCGCACCATTCGGCCCAGAAGTCGAGCAGGACGATGTCGTTGTCGGCGATGGTCTCGCGGAACGAGTCCATCGTCACGGTCTGCGTTGCCATGGAAGCCGCCTCTCTGTCGGTTGCGGTCTTCTTTCCTCCAGCGTAGGCCGATGCCGCTTCATTCCCGAGGGGTCAGCCGGCAGCGGACAACGAGACGAAATCGAGGCTCGCGTCCGAGATCTCCGTGCGCGCGGTCTCATCCGATACCTGTGGCACACCGTCGCCCGGCTGCGGGCCGTACGAGCCGAACTGGGCGTGTGAGACGCCGTCGAGAACGAGGAACTCCGTGTCGACGGGAAGGGTGGCGGCGGTATCGGCGATCTTCGACGGCGTGGCCAGCCCGTCTTCGGTGCCGGAGATCGACAGCACCTGCGTGGTGAGGGTCTCGCTGATGTCGTCGGCGGGGTAGGAGGCGTACAGGATCAGGCCCGTGGCTCGGCGCTCGGTGTCTTCGTCGTGTTCGTCGGCTTGCATTGCGGCGACCGTTCCGCCGAGCGAATGCCCGCCGATCACCCAGCCGTCGGCATGCGGCACGACGTCGCGGGCGTCGTCGAACGCGCCGAGCGCGAGGAACGCGATCCCCAGCGGCTGCTTGGCGATGACCACCGGATGGCCCGCCTCGGCGAGGGGGCGCAGGACCGCCGCGTAGGCGCGAGGGTCGACGAGCGCTCCGGGCTGGAAGAACACCGCGGTCGACGACGGCGCATCCGCGGGCTCGAAAACGATCCGATCGGCGCTCTCGACCACGGTGACGGCCTCGTCGCTCTGCATCGCCGAGAGCGCCGGCTCGACCGCCGGGTACGGGCGGAGCCAGGCGAGGGCGGCGATGCCCCCGGCGGCTGCGACCAGGAGGAGGATGCGACCGGTGACCCGCGCCGCGGTCCGGCGACGAGCGCCGCGCAGCGCCACGACGACGCCCAGGACCGCGAGCAGAGCGGCCGCGCCCAGCAGCACGGCATAGGCCGGGTGTCCGTGGACGATCGCCCCCCCACGCGGTGACGCAGGCCCACACGATGACTCCGAGGGCTGCGGCGGCGACGACGAGCGCGATCCACGTCAGCGCATCACGGCGCCGTGACGCGTCGCCGCCTCGCGGCGCATCCGATGACCCGCTCACGAACCGGCCAGGGCGACCGTGCGGAACCCGGCGTTGCCCATCGAGGAGTCAGGGGTGTTCTGCGAGCGGGCCGAATTGCGGTACCGGTTGCAATAGGAGATGTGGCAGAGGAAGCTTCCGCCGCGCAGCACCCGCACATCGCCCCGCTCCGGTCCCTGTGGATTCCGGGGAGGCGACGCGGCGTAGGTGCGGGGATCCCACCAGTCCGCGCACCACTCCCAGACGTTCCCGACCGTCTGCCACAGCCCATAGCCGTTGGGCGAGAAGGTGCGCACCGGAGCGGTGGTGAGGAATCCGTCCTCCAGGGTATTGGCGTGCGGGAAGGCACCCTGCCAGATGTTGGTGCGCCACGCGCCGCCGGAATCGGGCTCCTCGTCGCCCCACGGGTATTTGGCGCCGTCGAGGCCGCCGCGGGAGGCGTACTCCCACTCCGCTTCGGTGGGCAGACGCCGACCGGCCCAGGCGCAGTAGGCGAGCGCGTCGTTGTGCGAGACGTGCACGACCGGGTGGTCTCCGAGGCCGTCGATCGAGCTGTTCCGCCCTCCGGGGTGCCGCCAGTCGGCGCCGCGGACGCCGATCCACCACGGGGTTCCGGATGCGCGCCCCATGACGTCGTCGTCGGGTGCGTCGAGCGCGAGGTGGAACACGGCGGAGAAGCCGAAGGTCTCGGCCTCGGTCTCGAAGCCCGTGGCGTCGACGAAGCGGGCGAAGTCGTCGTTGGTCACGCTGGTCGCGTCGATCGAGAACGCGTCGAGGGTGACATCGTGCACCGGCACCTCGCCGTCACCGGGATTCCGGTCGCCCGAGGAATCGCCCATGGCGAAGGTTCCCGCCGGGATGATCGCCTGCTCGACGCCGTGTGCCCCGGACGGCTCGCCGGCCCCCTCGATGCGGCGCTTCGTCGTGCCGAGAGGGAGGAACGTGGATCGTTCGGGGGCGCCGCACGTGCATCCCGGACCGCATGCGCTCTGTCCGGCGTCTTCGCTCAGCTCGTCGTCGGATTCCACCCTCGTCACTCTACCGAGCGGGTTCTGCGTGACCTCTCCCGCGGATGCCCGAACGGGTGGAGACTTGTCGACGTGTCGAGCCCCTCTGCCCGCTCCCGCAAGCACGCCTCGATCGCCGACAAGGTCGGGGCGATCGGCATGAACCGCTCCGGAGCACTCCTGCTCCTGCTGGCCACCCTCGTCGCCATCGCCTGGGCAAATATCGCCGACGGCGCATACGAGTCATTCTGGGAGACGCACCTGTCGATCGGGCTCGGCGACATTCAGATCGACTTCACGCTGCATGCGCTCGTCAACGACGCGCTGATGGCGATCTTCTTCTTCACCGTCGGCCTCGAGGTTCGTCGCGAGTTCGCGATCGGCGAGCTGACCAGCTGGCGCCGGGCGAGCGTGCCGGTCTTCGCCGCGCTCGCGGGCCTCGCCATCCCCGCCGTGCTGTTCGTCGCGGTCGCCGCCGGCTCCGGCTACGCGCACGCGTGGGGTGTCGTCATCTCCACAGACACGGCCTTCCTCGTCGGTGCTCTCGCGCTCGTGGGACCGCGCGTTCCCGGACGCCTGCGCGTGTTCCTCCTCGCGCTCGCTGTCGTCGACGACATCGGCGCGCTCAGCATCATCGCGTTCGTCTACACCGACAGTCTCGACGTGCTCCCGCTGGTCATCGCGGCCGTGGGCTTGGCCGGCGTCTATGCCACCCGCTATCTGCCGAGCGGACGCGGCCCGGTCTACGCGACCTTGTCGATCATCGTGTGGATGGCCTTCCTCGCCTCCGGTGTGCACCCCACCCTGGCGGGCGTCGCCATCGCCCTCCTCGTTCCCGTCTATCGTCCGAATCGGCGCGACGTCGAACACGCCCTGGAACTGGCACGCACCTTCCGGCAGTCCCCGAACACCGAGTACGCCCGGGCGGCGGCGAACAGCCTGCGCGAATCGATCTCGGTCAACGAGCGGCTGCAGAGCGCCTACGCCCCATACGTTGCCTTCGTCATCCTGCCCCTGTTCGCCCTCGCGAACGCCGGGGTGGTCATCAGTCCCGAGATCCTCGCCGGCGCGGTGACCTCCTCGCTCACGTGGGGCATCGTCGTCGGCCTGGCGGTGGGGAAGTTCCTCGGCGTGTTCGGGGCTTCCGCGCTCATGCGCCGATTCGGCGCCGGCGAGTTCGGTGCCGGGCTCACCCTCGACCGGATTGCCGGCGGGGGCCTGCTGTGCGGCATCGGCTTCACGATCTCGCTCTTCATCGTCGACATCGCCATCGACGGCGCGACGGCGCAGAACGAAGCACGCGTGGGCGTGCTCGTCGCCTCTGTCATCGCCTTCGTGGCGGCCACGGTCGTGTTCCGGATCTCCGACGCCGTGCGCCCCGCTGTGGAGACGGGTGAGACCCTCGTGCGCCCGGTCGATCCCGCCCGCGACCATGTGTTCGGGCGCGACGACGCTCCCTACGAGATCGTCGAGTACGGCGACTTCCAGTGCCCGTTCTGCCTCAAGGCCTCGGGGTCGATCGACGACGTGCGCCGCGAACTCGGGGACCGGGTGCGCTACGTGTGGCGGCATGCGCCGTTGACCGATCAGCACCCGAACGCCCTCGCGGCGGCCGAGGCGGCCGAGGCG
>NZ_DEPK01000090.1:0-32978 GCF_002358725.1 Microbacterium sp. UBA3394 | reverse complement strand
GCGACAGGGGAGGTTCCCGGAGTTCCTGCGCGGTCTGTTCGCCGACCAGGACAACCAGCTGCCCTCCGACATCGTGCGTCTGGCGGACCGCCTCGGGCTCGACGTGGAGCGTTTCGAACGCGACCTCACCGCATCCGCGGTCACCGCGCGGGTGCAGGATGACATGCTCGACGCCGAGGCGATGTCGATCTCCTCGGTTCCGACGTTCTTCGTCAACGGCCGTCGCCATCGTGGTCCCTACGACGCGCGCAGCCTCATCCGCGCCTTGCAGGAGACCGAGAGTGCCGATGCGGCGGTGGAGCCCGGCTGACCGGCCCCTTTCCCCGTGGCGCGCCCGCATCCTCGCCGAGAAACCGCGATTGGCCCGAGAAACCAGGCAGCGCGGTGTTTCTCGGGGCGAATGTGGTTTCTCGAGCGAGTGCCCGCCTCGAGCGAGCCCCGCGGCGAGCGGGCGCCGCGGTTACGGTGCGCCGTCGCGCAGAGTGGGCGAGACGCCGCCGTGGCGTGGGGCGACGTGGTTCAGGATGCTCGGCCAGTGCGTCGTGATCGACAGGCCCGTGCCCGCCTCGACGCGCACCACCCGGGCACGGGGGAGGCGGCGGCGCAGGCGGCGGCCGTCGAGATGCGCATCCACCGTCGGGTGCTGGTCGCCGTAGACGAGCAGCACGTCGGCGCGGATGTCGCGGAGCCGCCGCTGCCAGTCGTCGTCGGCCGCAGCTACATAATCGCCCTGCACCCCGGCGGCGCCCTGCGTCGCCGCGGCATCCAGCATCCGGCGGATGCGTCGACCGGCCGCGGTCGACTCGAAGGCGGGCTCGGCGGGAGCGATGCCGATGTCGGCCACGCGGAACGGCGGCTGCGGTGCGCGCTCGCGGGCCACCCGACCGGGGTCGGGAACGTCGACGAGCGCCACCCGGTCCACCAGGTGCGGGTGTCGCGACGCGAGAGCGAGGGCGGCGTATCCGCCGAGGCCCCAGCCCACCACGCCGAAGGGTCCGAGTTCCATCGCCGAGATGCGCGAGGTGCTGCTCTCGATCCGCGAGAGGTAGTGGGCGACATCGTCGGCGTACGTCGCGAAGGAGGGGCGCTCGCCCGCACGCCAGGCGTCGGATGCTCCGTAGCCCGGGCGGTCGATCCCGACGATGCGCGCGCCCCAGTGGGTGGAGACGGTGGGGTCGGGATCGAACCCGCCGCCGCCCGGAGCGGGATGGCACATCACCACCGCGCGCTGCGCGAGGGCGTCACCGAAGCCGCTCACCCCGAGCGCGCGTCCGCCGGAGAGCTGCACGAGTCGTCCTGCCATCACAGACCACCTTCCTTTCCCGGGCCACGGTAGCGTGTGAGCGTGTCGTCCGACGGGCCCCTTGCGAACGCCGACGTGCCCACCCCTCCTCCCCGCCCTCGCGGGTCGGTGGTGGAAGTGTTCCTGGCTTTCCTGAAGCTCGGCCTCACGTCTTTCGGCGGCCCGATCGCGCACCTCGGATACTTCCGCGACGAGCTCATCACGCGGCGTCGCTGGGTCGACGACCGCGCGTACGCGGACCTCGTGGCGCTGTGCCAGTTCCTGCCGGGGCCGGCGTCCAGTCAGGTCGGTTTCGGTCTCGGGATGCTGCGCGCCGGCGCAGGCGGTGCGCTCGCGGCGTTCGTCGCCTTCACCCTGCCGTCAGCGGTGCTCATGATCGCCTTCGCGTTCGTCGGCGCCGCGGTGGGCGGACCGATCGGCGCCGGCGTGCTCGACGGCTTGAAGGTGGTGGCGGTCGCCGTGGTCGCGCAGGCGGTGTGGGGGATGGCGCGAACGCTCGCGCCCGATCGGCAGCGCGCCGGAATCGCCGCCGGAGCCGCCGCGGTCGTGGTGCTGCTGCCGAGTTCGCTCGCGCAGATCGGCGTGATCGTCGTCGGGGCACTGGTCGGGCTGTGGCTCTGCCGTGCTTCGGTCGACGCGGCGGGGCCGGCGGGCGTGTTCCGCGTGACGCGCACGGTCGGCTGGCTGTGCCTTGCGACCTTCGTCGTGCTGCTCGCCGGTCTCCCGCTGCTCGCGGCGACGACCGGGTCGGGCGCGGTCGATCTGGTCGATGCCTTCTACCGTGCCGGTGCGCTCGTCTTCGGCGGCGGACACGTCGTGCTGCCGCTGCTGGAGGCCGAGGTCGTCGTGCCCGGCTGGGTGTCGCCCGACGCCTTCCTCGCCGGCTACGGGGTCGCCCAGGCGATGCCGGGCCCGCTCTTCACGTTCGCCGGCTACCTCGGCGCGGTCTCGTCGGTCGGGCCCGGTGGCGTCGCGGGCGGCGTGCTCGCCCTCGTGGCGATCTTCCTGCCCGGCTTCCTGCTGCTCACCGGCGTCCTGCCGTTCTGGAACGACCTTCGGCGGCGCGCGGGCGCACGCGCGGCGATGGCGGGTGCCAACGCCGCCGTGGTCGGCATCCTCGCCGCCGCCCTCTACGATCCGGTGTTCGTCACGGCCGTGACCGGACCCGCGACGTTCGCGCTCGCGCTGGTGTGCTTCGTTCTGCTCGTCGCGTTCCGGCTCCCGCCCTGGATGGTGGTGCTCGTCGGCGCGGCGGGCGGCATCGTCGTCGCCATCAGCTGACCGCCGCCCTCAGCTGACGGAAGCGGTGTCAAGACGATGGTCGGGCGCCCACGAACGTGCTTGAGTGATGGCGGAGGTGAGCCCATGGGAAAATTCATCTACGAGAACAGCGTGAAGGTCGACTTCGAGGACCGCGCGCTCGCGCACCTGCAGACGGTGATCACCGGAAAGCTGCGTCGCGGCGAGAGCTTCACGTTCACCTGGAAGGACGATTCCAGCATCGGCGACGGGCGCACCACGGTGTGGATGCACGCCAACTGCTCGCTGGTGTACAAGTACTACGGCAGTCGCCGCGCGCAGCTGAACGGCGCATGGTTGGAGGCGCTGTCCTACACGGCGAACTCCCCGGGCGGCTTGCACCTCGTTCCCGAGCCCTCGGCGGACGGCGGCAAGGTGCTGTCGAAGCACGGTCGTGACCATGAAGCGCATTGACGTCGTCTACGGCGGACAGACGTACTCCATCGGGGGAGTCGAGCCGGATGCACTGCGAGCGCGGATCGAGCGCGCCGTGGCTCGCGGCGGGGACTGGCTGACCTTCAACGACGGCGAGGGGGCGCTGCGGCAGGCGTTCCTCTTCGTTGCGCCCGGCATCCCGATCGCCGTGATACCCATCCCCGACCCGGTGAACGACGGCGAGACGACCGCCGAGCGCGAGCCCCTCGACGAGGTCGACGCAACCCCGTAGCCACCGACCGCCGTCGCGCCTATGGTCGGGCGCATGTGGTTCGACACCTGGTCAGACGTTTTCCGCGTGCTGCTCGTCGGCGTCGCGTCCTATGCGGCGCTCGTCGTGTTCATCCGCGTCTCGGGCAAGCGCGCACTCGCCCAGCTGAACGCCTTCGACTTCGTCGTGACGGTCGCCCTCGGGTCCACCCTCGCAACGATCCTGCTGTCCTCCGACGTCTCCTACGTCGAAGGCGCGATCGCGCTCGCTCTCCTTCTCGCGCTGCAGGTGATCGTGGCGTTCCTCGCCGCACGATGGCGTCGCGTGCGCCGACTGACGACGGCGTCGCCGACGGTGCTGCTCAAGAGCGGTCACTTCGACGACGATGCGCTCCGACGCACGAGGCTCTCGCGCGCCGACGTGCGGCAGGCCGTGCGGCAGGCAGGCGTCGGCGACCTGTCGCGTATCGCCGTCGTGGTGCTCGAGAGCAACGGTGGACTGAGCGTGATCACCTCCGACGGGTGGGGTGACGGCAGTGCGCTCGACGACGTGCGCATCGAGGGCGGCGCCAGTTAGCCCATCCGCTCCCGTCGTTGCAGCCACACGCCGGCCGGCCGCGTGCTGAGGCCGTGGATGACGACCGACAGCGCGATCGCCAGGAGCACGGCCGGAAGCACCAGATCGTCGCCGGTGCGGCGCTCCGCCAGGCACGCGTAGAGAAGCGCGGACACCCCCACCGGGCCGAACCAGCTCATGAACGCCGTCTCGGCCCGGGAGTGCAGGCGGGCGTAGATGGGGCGCGTCAGCCACATGCCGGCCACCCGGCGGGCGATCAGCGCGAGCACGAGCACGAGGGGCAGCGCCCACCCTTCCGCCGCCCATCGGTCGAACGGGAGGAGAGCGCCGATGACCGCAAACAGCGGCAGGATGAGCACGCGACCGAGCTCGTCGATCTCGCGTCCGAGTTCGGCGCGGAGGTCGTCGGTCAGGCGATTGCCGAACGCCGCGCCCGCCACGAAGACCCCCAGCACCGCATCCGTCTCGATGATCCGCAGACCGGCGAGGATCGCGAGCGCCAGCGCGAGGGCATATCCGAGGTAGCTCGTGGAGTTCGACCATCCCCGGGCGATGACCGCGTCGAGGAGCCAGCCTGCGGCCCAGCCCAGGCCGAAGCCCGCCACCACGGGCACCGCGACCTCCCACAGGAGCGTCGTCGTCAGCCACTCTCGCCATGCCTCGGTGCCGCCGGTGGTCACGAGCAGCAGCGGCAGCATGAGGATCAGATATGCGAGCCCGTCGTTCAGCCCGCTCTCCGACGAGAGGTTCAGACGCACCCGCTTCGGGATGCGCTCCTCTGCGACGGTGCCGGTGACGATCGGCGTGGTCACGACCGGATCGGTCGGCGTGATCGCTGCCGCGATCAGCATGGCCGACAGAAGGGGGATGCCCAGCAGCAGCACCGCCCCGGTCGCGACGGCGAACATCACGACCATGCCGACGGCGATGCTGGCGACGATCCAGCGCAGGTTCGCGCGCCAGTATCCCCGCGGGAACCTCAGCGCGACGCCGAGCAGCGACACCGCGAGCACGACCCGTGCCACCGACTCGAGCACCTCTGTCGATCCGAGGCCCCACGCGGTCGGCTGCACGACTCCCGCCGCGAACGGCCCGAGCAGGGCGCCGCAGGCGAGTGCGATCAGGAGCGGGGGCACCCCCGTGCGCTGCAGCTTCACCGACAGGGCGCTGAGCACGAACGTGAGAGCACCGATCACGGCGACAGCAGGCATCCGACCCCTTCCGCATGGTGCGAGACCGGGCGGATCACCCGGTCTCGCGCCGACTCGCGGCTACGATAGCGCGTCGCGCACGACGCCCTCGGCCTTGTCGATGAAGCCCGGCTTCGCATCGGTGCCGTAGTAGCGCGGATCGGGTGTGGTCGGCGGCGGCATCGGCACCGAGGTGCCGGGGCCGTCCTCATAGCGGAATTCGCCCTTGCCGTCGGGCGTCGGCCCGGAGGCCCAGGAGCCCTCCGCCGCCGCCTGACCGTCGGAGAAGTTGTAGTACGTGTAGGCGTGCTCGCGCGCCTCTTTGCTGAGCGGGAAGTTGCTCGGAACGGGCAGGTCCTCCACGCCCTCCTCGCGCAACTCGGCCGCGGCGGCGATCCACTGGTTCTGATGCATGGTGTCTCGCGCGAGCAGGAAGGACAGCATGTCCCGCACGCCGCTGTCGTCGGTCATGTGGTAGAGCCGGGCCACCTGGGTGCGGCCCTGCATCTCCGCGTTGGCGTTGGCGGTGAAGTCGGCGAGGAGGTTGCCGCTGGCGGTGATGTAGGACCCCTGCCACGGGTTGCCGTTGCTGTCGACGGGACGAACGCCGGCCCCGGCGACGATCGCCGATTGCACGTCCATCCCGCCCAACACGGCGGCGAGCGTCGGATCCGACGCCACGGCCTCCTCGCTCTGCGACACGGGTGCCTTCTCGAGCAGCTGCGCGATCATCACCGCCAGCATCTCGACATGTCCCATCTCCTCGGCGCCGATGCCATACAGCAGATCGCGGTACTTTCCCGGCAGATGGCAGTTGACGGCCTGGAAGCCATACTGCATGGCCACCGTGATCTCGCCGTACTGTCCGCCGAGCACCTCCTGAAGCCGCCGGGCGAAGATCGCATCGGGCTTGTCGGGCGTGGCGGCGAATTGCAACTCCTGCTTGTGGAAGAACATCGTCTTCCCCTTCCTGTGCGCGTGAGCGGTTGTGCTCGGACGCTAGGGTCGGAGACCCCGAATCACCGCGGGGGTTGACAGGCGCCGAGATCAGGCTCTGGTGTCATCCATGAACAGGGTGGAGGCGTCGACCAGGCGACGCAGGAAGATCGCCGGCTCGATGCGCTGAGCCATCGTCGAGGTCGAGACGGTCGTCGATGGCAGTGCACCGAGGTAGCGCTCGAGCGCGTCCTTCGCGGCGCGCACACGGTCGTCGAGGCCGTCATCGTCGATCGGCGTCTTCGTCAGCGTGGCGCAGGCGCGGATCGCGTCGGCGAACAGGCGCTGCGCCTCGTCGTCCATCTCGACCAGGGTCTCGGGATGACGCCCCGAGATGACCTCGGCGAGGTCGCGCGTGGCGGCGACGGTGAGGTCCATCGAACGCAGGCGACGCGCGTTCTGCTGCAGCTCGGCGAGGTGGCGCCGGCCCCGGGGGTTGGCGCGGGCGGAATCCTCAGCCTCGGCGACCTCGCGTCGGACCTCTTCGGTCATCGCGTCCAGGTGCGACAGGGCGGCGTCCACCTGTGCGGCATCCGGCTCGCGCACGTGATCGGCGAGGGTGTCGAGGAACGCCGCGGCGGCTTCGCGCAGGTCGGTGAGCTTGCCACTGGCCCACTCGAAATACAGCGGCGGAACGACGACGAGGTTCACGACGAGCCCGACGACGACGCCGACGCCCATCGTCACGAGGTACGACAGCGGATAGTCCCCGGACCCCGCCTGCCCGGCGAGCAGCAGCACGAAGACGGCGGCGACCGCGAGGATGTCGCGACCGGCTCCGAGGTGTCGGATGCCGCCGAGAAGCACACCGACACCGACGACCGCGGCCAGGGGGATGACGGGCGGGATGTCGAAGAACTCGGTCGCGCCGAGCGCCGCGACGCCCAAACCGATCCCGAGCGCGAGACCCAGGAGGGTCTGGCCCCCGGTGCGGGCCGTGGCCGCCACCGTCGGGTACATGACCACGAGCACGCCGAAGGGGGCGTAGTAGGAGTACTCGTTGCTCACGAACGGAAGGAGGGGGACGAGCAGCCACGCGATCGCGGCGGCGGCCGCGGTCTTGGCCGCCAGCAGCACGCGGTGGCGGTTCAGCGACGTCTGGCGCCAGTCGCGGAGGTTCTCTCTCACCCGGGTCACGGCATCAGTCTCACGTGTGGAGCGCTGTTCGGGTCAACCCCCTCCCCACGGCCGTCGTCGGTCGGCTATGCCGTCGGGATCGTGGCGATGTCGGTGCGGGGGAACACGGCGCGGATGAACCCCCACGCGAGCACCGCGCCAACCAGCTGCGCACCGATGAAGGGGAGGACGGAGGTCGGTGCGATGCCGGCGAAGGTGTCGGAGAAAGCCCGGCCGACCGTGATGGCGGGGTTCGCGAAGCTCGTCGACGAGGTGAAGAAGTACGCGGCGCCGATGTAGGCGCCCACGGCCGGGGCGGCGAGGTGCGAGCGCCCCGTGCGCACGAGACCGAAGATCACCGTGAGGAGGCCGGCCGTCGCAACGACCTCCGCGAACAGCGTCGGCCAACTCGCCCGGTCGGTCGTCGCCCACGACACGGCGGGAAGGCCGAACATGAGGTTCGCCACGACGGCGCCCGTGATGCATCCGAGAATCTGGACCGGAAGGTAGGTCGCAACGCTCTGCACCGGCCGCCCGTGGAGCAGCGCGTCGACGAGCGTCACCACCGGGTTGAAATGGGCGCCGGAGACGGGGGCGAAGACGGCGATGAGCACCCCGAGTCCGAGTGCCGTGGCGAAGGCGTTCTCGAACAGCTGCAGGCCCACGTCCCCCGGGGAGAGGGTCTGCGCGGCGATCCCCGACCCGATGGCGACGGCGGCGAGTCCGGCGCTGCCGGCGAACTCTCCCGTGAGGGAGCGGATGGTCTCGATCCGGCGCGAGGAGGTCATATATAGACCATAATCTATGGATCGATCCATGACGGACCCGTGAAGCACCTGGACGACGCACGCGGCGGGGCGGACAATGCGAGTATGAGCCGCCTCCAGCCGGAATCGGAGTACGAAGCGCTCGTCTACGCGCTCGAGCGGCTGTCCGAGACGTACCCGTTCGTCGGCGAGGATCGGCTGCGCGAGATCGCGGCCGACGAGCTCGCGCAGCTCGACGGCGCCCGCGTGCGCGCGTTCATCCCCGTGCTGGTCGAACGCCGCGTCAAGGAGCGGCTCGCGACAGAGCCCGTCGACGCGGCCTGATCGCTACGCTGGCCGCGTGGACCCCGTCGCCGCCACACTGATCATCCTCGCCCTCGCGGTCGTCGCGTTCGTGAGCAACCGGGTGCCGATCGCCGTCATCGCGGTGGGGGTCTCCCTGCTGCTGTTCTTCAGCGGCGTGCTCACCCTGCCGGAGGCGGTCGCCGGATTCGGCGACCCGACCGTGCTCTTCATCGCGGGGCTCTTCGTCGTGAGCGAAGCGCTCGATGCCACCGGGGTCACGGCCTGGGCGGGCAAGCAGGTGATCACGCGCGCGGGCACGGGCCGAGCTCGGCTCCTCCTCGCGATCGGCGCCGTCGTCGCGATCGCATCGGCGCTCATCAGCATCAACGGCGCCGTCGCGGCCCTCGTGCCTCTCGTGGTCGTCGTCGCCGCCCGCGCGGGGCTGCCGCCCTCGCAGCTGCTCATGCCGCTGGCCTTCATGGCGAGTGCGGGGTCGCTCCTCGCCCTCACCGGAACGCCGGTGAACATCATCGTCTCCGACATCGCCGCCGAGAACGGCGGACGCGCCTTCGGATTCTTCGAGTTCGCGCTGGTCGGTGTGCCCCTCGTGATCGCGTCGGCGGCGGTGATCGTCCTGCTCGGCAAGCCGCTGCTGCCGATGCGCGAGGGCGTGCGGCTGCCGACCGACCTCGCCCGTCACGCCCGTGTGCTTCGACACGAGTACGACGTGTCGCTCGACACCGGCACGCTCCTCGGCCCCGCCTCGGGAGTGACCGAGGTGGTCATCGCGCCGCGTTCGCCCCTGATCGGCACCGTCGTCGCTCCCGGCATGACCACACCCGACGGCGATCTCGTCGTGCTGGCCGCCCGACGCGGCGAACAGGTGCTGAAGACCGGCGACATCGTGGTGCAGGCCGGCGACGCCCTGCTGCTGCAAGGCACATGGGATGCCCTGACGGTTCGCACGGCCTCGGGAGGGATGCTGCCGGTGGACGCGCCCGCGCAGTTGCGCCGCTCGGTGCCGCTCGGGCGCGGAGCCAAGCGCGCGGTCGTCGTTCTCGCCGTGATGGTCGTGCTGCTGGCGACCGGTGTCGTGCCGCCCGCCGCCGCGGCCCTGCTCGCGGCCGTAGCGCTCGTGCTGACCCGCGCGATCAGCGTGCCGCAGGCCTTCCAGTCGATTTCGTGGACGACGATCGTGCTGATCGCCGGCATGATCCCGCTGTCGACGGCGTTCATCCAGACGGGCACCGCCGACCTCGTCGCCGGCTGGGTGCTGGCGGCGATGAGCGGCGCGAGCGCGCACGTGGTGCTCCTCGCGCTGTGCCTGCTCACCCTCGTGCTCGGTCAGCTCATCAGCAACGCCGCGACCGTGCTCATCGTCGCCCCGATCGCCGTGTCGATCGCGGCGACCCTCGACCTGTCGGTGATGCCGTTCATGATGGCGCTCACCGTCGCGGGCGCGGCCGCGTTCCTCACGCCGATCGCTACGCCGGCCAACCTCATGATCATGGAGCCAGGCGGGTACCGCTTCGGGGACTACTGGCGGCTCGGCCTGCCTCTCGCGGCCCTCTTCGTCGCGTTCGCCGTACTCTACGTGCCGTTCGTGTGGCCGTTCTGACCGGGTAGGCTCGCGTCCATGGGTCGCTTCATCTACGACAATTCCTCGAACTCTGTGGAGATCGAAGACCGTGTGCTCGCCCACCTGCGCATCGTGGTGATGAACAAGCTGCGCCGTGCGGAGTCGTTCATGTTCGACGTCGAGGTCGGCGACGGCAGTGGTCGCCGCAGCTTCTGGATGCATCCGTCGGTGCCGATGCAGTTCCACTTCTTCGGCAGTCGTCAGCCCCGCATCAACCGCGTCTGGATCGAGGAGCTGATGCAGACCGCGAGCGGCCCGAACGGGCTCTGGATCGTGCCTGAGCCCCCCGAGGACGAGGCGCCCGTCACCGACGCGAACCCGCCGCGCGGCTGAGGGGCGTCGACCACATCAGTCGGTGATGCTCACCTGTTCGGTGATCAGCTGGATGCCGCCGGATGAATTGGCGGAGCTGGCGAGGTCCTCGATCCACTGACGGCTCAATTCCGGCGGCTCGGGAGCGTCGAAGACGAACCGCAGCGGGATCGACGGGTGCAGCCACAGCGTGCTGCGGCCCTCCGGTTCGCCGGTCGGATGCTGCCATGACACCGTGAAGCTCTCGTTCCGACGGAGCTTCGTGGCGATCACGACCTTGAGGTGCGCCAGGGCACGGTCCTCGATGTGGATGGGGGTGGCGGATCCGCCGTAGTAGATGGTGCCCATGTGCACCACGATACGCCGCTGGCGGGTCCGGTGAACACTCCGCCGCGGCGCCAGTGCGTCAGCGCTCGCGTCGATCGCGCTCCGGGGCGTTGCTCGCGTCGCCGGGATCGGCGGCACGGGCGGCGCGGGGTGTGCGGGCGTCGGCTGATGCGCGCTGCTCGGCCTCCAGGCGCTCGGCCTCTTCGCCCCCGACGGCCTCGCCGCGGGCGACGAGGCCCGCCACATCCGACAGCGGCACCTGCTTGAGGAACAGGCTCAGCACGAACGCGACGCCGATGAAGGGCAGTACGTACCAGAACACCGGAGCGAGGGCGTCGGCATAGGCGGTGACGATGCCGTCGCGCACCGTCGCGGGCAGCTGATCGAGCACCTGCGGGTCGATCGTCGCCGTCGCCTCTGCCGCCTGCTCGGGGGTCGCTCCGGCGTCGGCGAAGACGCTGGTGAGGTTCTCGCTCAGGCGGGTGGTGAACAGGGTGCCGAACACCGCGGTGCCGAGGGCCGCGCCCACTTCGCGGAAGTAGTTGTTCGTGCTCGTGGCCGATCCGATGTCGGCCGCGGGCACCGCGTTCTGAACCACCAGCACGACCACCTGCATGATGAGGCCGAGTCCGGCCCCAAAGATGAACAGGAACACGCAGATGATCCAGATGGGCGTCTCGGCGGTCATGCCGGCCATGAGCACGATCGCGAGGCCCGTCGTGAGCGTTCCGGCGATCGGGAAGACCTTGTAGCGCCCGGTCCGCGTGATGATCAGACCCGAGGCGATCGAGGTTCCCATGAGGCCCACCATCATCGGCAGCATGAGCAGGCCCGACACGGCTGCCGAGGTGCCCGACGCCATCTGCAGGAAGGTGGGGATGAATCCGATTGCGGCGAACATCGCCAGCCCGATCATGAGGCCGATCGCGGTGGCGTTGACGAAGACCGGGTTACGGAAGAAGCTGAGCGGGATGATGGGGTCGGCCGCGCGCGACTCGACGAACACGAACAGAAGCGCGGCGATGAGGAGACCGGCACCCCACATCCAGGTCTCCGGCGCCTTCCAGCCGTGTGCGGCGTCGCCGCCGAAGTCGGTGAAGAAGATGAGGCACGTGGTGGCGGTCGACAGCAGCAGCACGCCGAGGATGTCGATCGGCTTGGTGGCGCGCTTCACCGGCAGCTTGAGTGCCACCAGTGCGATGACGAACGCCGCGATGCCGATCGGGATGTTGATGTAGAACGCCCACTGCCACGTGAGGTGGTCGACGAAGTAGCCGCCGAGCAGTGGGCCCGCGACCGCCGAAAGGCCGAAGATGCCGCCGAGCGGGCCGAGGTACTTGCCGCGCTCGGAGGCGGGGACGATGTCGGCGATGATGGCCTGCGACAGGATCATGAGGCCGCCGGCGCCGAGGCCCTGCATGGCGCGGAAGGCGACGAACGCCCAGAAGTCGCCCGCGAAGGCCGCGCCGGCGGAGGCTACGGTGAACAGTCCGATGGCGATGAGGAAGAGGTGCCGGCGGCCGAGCACGTCGCCGAACTTGCCGTAGATCGGCATGACGATCGTCGTGGCCAGCAGGTAGGCGGTCACGATCCACACCTGGTGCTCGACGCCGCCGAGCTGGCCGACGATCGTCGGCATGGCCGTCGAGACGATCGTCTGGTCGAGGCTCGCCAGCAGCATGCCCGCGATGAGGGCGCTGAAGATGATCCAGATGCGCCGCTTGGTGAGGAGGAACGGCTGCTCCAGGGCGGAGGAGGTCATGAGGGGTCCTTGTCGGAGGTCAGCAGGCGGGGTCGAGGAGGGAGCGCGCGACGGCGAGGCGGTCTCGGAAGATATCGGCGAAGGGCACCGTGCCGTCGTGGGCGAAGAACCGGTCGACGCACGGGCGCATGAGCGAGCCGACGAGGTCGACCGCGACGGCGGCCCGCTCGTCGTCGTCGGGCCATCCCTGTCGGCCGGCGATGAGTGCGCGGTCGGCGCGCTGCGCCTCGGCGATGTGGGCGAAGAAGGTGCGGTGCAGCTCGGGCGATCTCTCCACCGCCGCACCGACGAGGCGCGCCTCGGAGATGTCCATGTCGACCGATTCCCACCGCGCGATCATGAGCGCCGCGAGAGCGTCGAGCAGGTCGCCGTCACCGGTGACGAACGCCGCCTCCGCCTCGCTGACGTCGGTGCGCATCGACACACCCAGGACGGCGTTCTCCTTGCCCGCGAAGTAGTTGAAGAAGGTGCGTCGCGAGACGCCCACCTCAGCGCACAGCTCTTCGACGGTGAAGCCGGTCAGCCCGCGCTCGGCGGTGAGCTCGCGCGCGCGACGGCGCAGCGCGCGCTCGGTGTCGCGCGTCCGCTGCTCACGCGAAGAAACTGCACTCTCGGCCATCCAGTGCATTTTTGCACTTGACGCTCCGGAGTGCAAAACCGCCGATGGGTGGCGAGCCGGCCCCTTCGTGCCGAGCGAGCCCTCCTCCGCCGAAAATAGCGGGGCGGCTCGGCGAGAAAAGGGGTGGTTCGGCGAACGAGTGACGAGCGAAGAGCGGCGAGGGTCAGACGTGGTCGTGCCAGGAGTGCTTCGGGTCGAACCCGAGCACGCGGCGGGCCTTGTCGATCGAGAGCAGCGTCTCGTGCGCGCCCGGCTCGCCGCGCACCTCGACGCCGGGGAACACCTCGGCGATGAGGTCGGCGTTCGGCCGGTCCATGACGGTGTCGGCGGCCGCGATGATGTAGGCCTCGAAGCCCGCGGGGGCGTGCTGCAGCGCCCTGTCGATCGCCTGAGCACCGTCGCGCGCGTCGATGTAGCCCCACAGGTTCCACTTGCGCACCATCGGGTCGTCCTGGAAGTCGGGGAAGCCGGCGTAGTCGTCGGGAACGAGCACGTTGGAGAACCGCAGCGCGCTCACCGAGAGGTCGGGGTGCCACCGCACGAGCTCGCGTGCCAGCTGCTCCTCGAGGGTCTTCACGATCGAGTAGACCGACTCCGGGCGCGGCGGGTACTCCTCGTCGACCGGGATGTACGGCGGTGGTACGTCGAACGGCAGGCCCAGCACCGTCTCGCTCGAGGCGTAGACGATGCGCCGGATGCCCAGCCTCGCCGCGGCCCAGAACACGTTGAAGGTCGCGGGCATGTTGTTGTGGAACGTCGCCACGTCGGTGCGCAGCCCTGGCGCCGGGATGGCCGCCAGGTGCACGACCGCGTCGAACGGCGCAGTGCGGTCGACACCGCCGAGCGCGTCGATCACCTGCCCGTAGTCGGTGAGGTCGACCTGCACGAATCCCGACGCGCGGGCGCCGACCACGTCGAACCCGGTGACATCGTGTCCGGCGGCGCGGAGTTCGCGGATGGCGACCGAGCCGAGCTTTCCGGTCGCGCCGGTGAGAGCGATACGCATGTCGCCACCCTGCCATACCCTCACCACCTCGAGGCCGTCGCCCTTCGATGCCGGTCACGTGGATGCACGAGGGACGAGCGTCGTCGGCAGCGTGATCGGAGCGTTCGGGGGTGGGGCGCCCTCGGCGGCGTCGGCGAGCAGTCCGACCGCGGTGGCGGCCATCTCGCGGATCGGCTGCCGTACCGTGCTGAGTGCTGGCGTCATCCAGCGCGCACCGCGCACATCGTCGAACCCCACCACCAGCACATCGTCGGGAATGCGCGCACCGGATGCCGCCGCCGCGGCGTAGACACCGGCCGCATGTTCGTCCGACACCGCGAAGACGCCGATGCGATCGCGCGGGTCTCGCCGCCGGAGCACCGGGACCATCGCATCGCGCGCGGCGGGAGCGTGCCACGCGCTCGTCGTCGCGTCGACGTCGGCGTGCGGCAGGTGGCGGGCGAGCTCTTCGACGAATCCGTCGCGGCGGGCCCGTCCGTACCGGAACGGCGGGTCGCCGCCGAGGACGGCGAAGCGGGTCGCGCCGCGGGCGGCGAGGTGCCGGGCTGCCGCCGCGGCGCCGGCGGTATCGGTCGTGCGCACACTCGGCATGCCGTGCGTCGCCTCCGACGGGGGATCGAGGAGGACGACCGGAATGTGCGATTTCTGCACCGCGCCCAGCTGCGACGCGGTGGGCGAGATCAGACCGAGCACGACACCCGCCGAGCCGCGCCGACGCACGCGCACGGGCCAATCGTCGCCCGGGAAGTCGCTCTCCTCGGTGAGCACCAGGTCGTAGCCGCGGGCGGTCGCCGCCCCGTGCGCCCCCGCGGTCACCTCGTCGGCCCACGGGTTGTGGAAGCGGCCGAGCACGAGGTCGATCAGGTGAGCGCTCGCGGCCGGGCGTCCGCCGCGTGCGGCATGCCGTCCGTACCCGAGCGCCGTCGCCGCCTCCCGTACGCGACGCCGCGTCTGCGCCGACAGGTCGCCGCGCCCCGACATCGCCCGCGATGCGGTGGCCACGCTGACGCCCGCGGCGGCCGCGACGTCTGCCAGGGTCGCCCGGGTCATGGCTCCACCATCGAGCAGGGCGCCGGTTTTGCGCAAGTTTCGGCTGCGGCCCTGCTGCCGATGGCACGCTCGTCGCAGACAGAGAGGAGCATCGATGACGATGCCGGATGCGCCGCTGCGGATCGCCGTGATCGGGAACGGCTTCATGGGCCGCATGCACACGCACGCGTGGCGCACGGCGCCGCGCTTCTTCCCGCTCGGCCGTGAGATCGTCCCCGTTGTGCTCGTGGGTCGCCGCGCCGACGGAGCCGCTGCCGCTCGTGACCTGGACTGGCCCGAATACGCCACCGACTGGCGAGAGGTCGTCGGTCGTGCCGACATCGACGTGGTCGACATCTGCACACCGGGGGACACGCACGCCGAGATCGCGCTCGCGGCCCTCGCCGCCGGCAAGCACGTGCTGTGCGAGAAGCCGCTGGCGAACTCCGTCGCGGAGGCCGATCGCATGGTCGACGCCGCCGCGACCGCGCCGGGCGTCGCCTTGTGCGGATTCAGCTACCGCCGCACCCCGGCCCTTGCCGCCGCTCGTGCGCTCATCGCCGACGGTGCGCTCGGTGAGATCCGGCACGTGCGGGCGCAGTACCTGCAGGACTGGCTGAGCGATCCCGACGCTCCCCACACCTGGCGACTGGACCGCGATCGTGCGGGATCGGGGACGCTGGGCGACATCGGGGCGCACTCCATCGACACCGCGCAGTGGCTGATCGGAGACGACATCGCGGCCGTCTCGGCGGTGCTCCGCACCTTCGTCCCCACCCGTCCGCCGATGGTGACGCAGGCCGGAATCGGCGGTGTGGCCGGCGCGGGGGAGCGGCTGCCGGTCACCGTCGACGACGCGGTCGCCGTCACGGCCCGCTTCGCGGGGGGCGCCCTCGGCGTTATCGAAGCCACGCGCCTGGCCACCGGCCGCCGCAACGCCAACCGGATCGAGGTCAACGGCTCCCTCGGATCCGTCGCGTTCGACTTCGAGCGCATGAACGAACTGGAGTATTACCGCGCCGATGACCCGGCCGGCGCGCAGGGCTTCCGCCGCATCCAGATGACCGAACCCGAGCACCCGTATGCGGGGGCGTGGTGGCCGCCCGGACACGGACTCGGGTACGAGCACCTGTTCACGCACCAGGTGGTCGACTTCGTGCGGGCGATCGGTGGCGACGTCGATGCTGCTGCACCGTCGTTCGCCGAGGCGGCGCGTGTGCAGCGGGTGCTCGCGGCGGTGACCGAGAGTGCGGCGAACGGTGCCGTGATGACGCCCGTGCACCGGCGCGACGACGAGGGGAGGGCATCATGACGCGCTCCGCGCTCGTGGTCCGCGGCGGGTGGGAGGGCCATCATCCGGTCGAGGCGACCGAGCTCTTCCTGCCGTTCCTGCGGGCCGAGGGTTTCGAGATCGTCGTCGAGGAGAGTCCGGAGGTCTACGCCGACGCGGACCGCATGGCCGCGACCGATCTCATCGTGCAATCCGTGACGATGTCGGAGATCTCCGCCCAGGCCGTGGCGGGACTTCGCCGCGCCGTCGCGGCCGGCACCGGAATGGCGGGGTGGCACGGTGGCATCGCCGACTCGTACCGGAACAGCTCCGACTACCTGCAGCTGATCGGCGGGCAGTTCGCGACGCATCCCTCGAAGCACCCCGCCGAGGTGCACGGCGACGAGACCGACAACTACCTCACCTACCGCGTCGCGATGACCGACCTCGGGCGCGACCACGAGATCACCCGCGGCATCGACGATTTCTCGCTGCACACCGAGCAGTACTGGGTGCTCCACGACGACCTCATCGACGTGCTCGCCACCACGACGCACCCGGTGCAGCCGTACCATCCGTGGCACCGCGAGATCACCTCACCCGCAGTCTGGACACGGCTGTGGGGAGACGGGCGCGTGTTCGTCGCGACGCCCGGGCACAGCGTCGAGGTGCTGCGCGAGCACAGCGTGCGCACGATCGTCGAGAGGGGGATGCTGTGGGCGGCACGCACACGATAGGGATCGTCGGGCTCGGGGTCATCTCGCGCGCCTACCTCGACACCCTCGCCGGGGTCGACGGGGTGCGCATCGCCGCGGTCGCCGACCTCGACACCGCCCGCGCCGATGCGACGGCCGCGGCGCTCGACGGGAGCCGCGCGATGTCCACCGCCGACCTCGTCGCCGACCCGCAGGTCGACACGGTGCTGAACCTCACGATCCCCGCCGCGCACGCCGAGGTCGCGCTCGCCGCCATCCGGCATGGCAAGAACGTGTTCGGCGAGAAGCCGCTCGCCGCGACCCTCGCCGATGCGAGCGAGGTGATGCTCGCTGCCGCCCGCGAGGGGGTGAGCGTCGGATGCGCCCCCGACACCGTGCTGGGCACGGGCGGGCAGACCGCGCGCCGAGCCGTCGACGACGGTCTCATCGGGGCGCCCGTGGGCGCGACCGCCACGTGGGTCTCGCCCGGCCACGAGCACTGGCATCCGCAGCCGGACTTCTATTACCGGGCCGGCGGCGGCCCGCTGCTGGACATGGGGCCCTACTACCTGACCTCGCTCGTGCACCTGCTCGGCCCGGTGGTCGCCGTCTCCGGCGCCGCCTCGCGGGCGCGCACGACCCGCGAGATCGCCTCGGGGCCGCGGAGGGGCGAGATCGTGCCGGTCGAGGTCGACACCCACATCGCGGGCGTGCTCGAGCACGCGGGAGGCGGGATCTCGACGGTCACGATGAGCTTCGACGGTGTCGCCACCGCGGCCCGCCCGCTCGAGGTCTACGGCACCGAGGGGGCCCTGGTCCTTCCCGACCCGAACCACCACGCCGGCCCGGTGTCGCGGTTCCCGCGCCGCGGCGCGGAATGGGACACGCTGCCGGTGTCGGCCGGTTACGAAGACGCCGCGCGCGGCATCGGGCTGCTCGATTTCCTCGCCGGACACCGTCGGGCCGGGGGCGATGTGGCGCTGCACGTGCTGGAGGTCATGGAGTCGCTCCACGCCGCCGCCGCGGCGCACACCCGCATCGAGCTCACGACCTCGGTCGAGCGCCCGTCACCGGTGCCGTTGACCCCCGCATCCGCCTGGCGCTGACCCGCAGCCCGCCGGGGCGAAGGTCACGGCGTGGGGGCCGCGGGAACGCGGGCGATGCGCCGCACGCGGGAGGGGACCGGCTGCGGCGGTGCATCCGACACGCGGTGCACGTCGCCGGTCAGTCGGATGCGGGCCTCGGTGTCGCGCGTCGCGCACGACGGGCCGACCCACACATCCACCTCGCCCGGCTCGACGATCCGGAATCCCGCGCGTCCGGTGAAGCCCAGGCGCGACGCCGGCACGTCGAAGGTCACCTCGGCACGCTCCCCCGGGTCGAGGGCGACGCGGCGATACGCCAGCAGCTGTGCCACCGGTCGCGTCACCTGCGCGTACAGGTCGCGCGCGTACACCTGCACGAGGTCGGTTCCGGCGCGCTCGCCGATGTTCTCGATCGAGACGGTGACGGTCAGCGCGCCGTCGGTCGGTGCATCCGCGGCCACGAGACCGCTCCGGCGGAAGGCCGTGTAGGACAGGCCGTGACCGAAGGGGAAGGCGGGGGTGTTGTCGGCGCTCGTGATCTCGGTGGGCCCGCCCAGGACCGGATGCAGATAGCTGTACGGCTGCGAGCCGGCCGAACGGGGGAGCGACACCGGCAGGTGCCCCGACGGGTTCACCCGGCCCGACAGCACGCCGGCGATGGCGGTGCCGCCCTCCTCGCCGGGGAAGAACGCCTGTACGACGGCGGCGGTGCGCTCGCGCATCCATCCGATCGCGTACGGGCGCCCCGAGAGCACCACGACGACGGTCGGCGTGCCGGTGGCGGCGACCTCCTCCACGAGGCGGCGCTGCACGCCCGGCAGCTCGAGATCGTCCACGTCGTTGCCCTCGCCGACCGTGCCGCGACCGAAGAGGCCCGCGCGGTCGCCGACGACGACCACGGCGACCCGGGCCGCGGATGCCGCCGCGACCGCGTCGGCGATTCCCGACGCGTCGTCGCCCTCGACGTCGCAGCCGGCTGCGCGCATGATCGTCGCCTGCGGCAGCTCCCGAATCAGCGACGCGAGCACCGACGGGATGTCGAACCCCAGCGGGGTGTCAGGGTGGTGCGCCAGCACGTGGTTGGCGAACGAATAGCAGCCCATCAGCGCGTCTGGCGCGTCGGCGTTCGGGCCGATCACGGCGATGCTGCCACCGTCCGGCGACAGCGGCAGCGTGCCGTCATTGCTCAGCAGCACGATCGACTCCTCCGCGGTGCGACGGGCGAGCTCCCGGTGCGCGGGGCTGTCGAGATCGACGGTGGTGGGCGGGTCGTCGAAGGCGGCGTCGAGCAGCCCGAGCTCCTCCTTCTGCGCCAGCACGCGCCGGACCGCGCGATCGACCAGCGCGAGCTCGTCGGGATGCGTCGCGAGGCGCTCCCGCAGGGGACCGAGGAATGCGTCGCCCGTGGGCAGCTCCACGTCGATCCCTGCTTGCAGCGCGAGCGCCGCGGCCTCGCCGAGGTCTGCGGCGACGCCGTGCATCGTGTGGAGGAAGGCGACGGCGAAGTAGTCGGCGACGACGGTGCCGTCGAAGCCCCACTGCTCGCGAAGTACGCCGGTGAGCAGGTCCGGGTCGGCCGCGACCGGCATCCCGTCGATCTCGGCATAGGAGTTCATCACCGAGCGCACGCCGCCGGTGCGCACCGCCATCTCGAACGGCGGAAGCACGGTGTCGGCGAGAAAGCGCGGCCCGGCGTGCACGGGGGCGTGGTTGCGACCGGCGCGCGAGGCGGAGTAGCCCGCGAAGTGCTTCAGCGTGGCGTGCACGCCGGCTCGCTGCAGTCCCTGCACGTAGGCCGTGCCGATCGTGCCGACCACATACGGATCCTCCGCGATGCACTCGTCAACGCGCCCCCACCGTGGATCGACGACGACGTCGAGCACGGGAGCGAGGCCCTGGTGGATGCCGAGCTGCCGCAGCGACGATCCGATCACCTCCGCCATCTCGGCGGTGAGGTCGGGGTCGAACGCGGCCCCCCATGCCAACGGCGTCGGGAACGTCGCCGCCTTCCACGCCGCGAGCCCGGTCAAGCACTCCTCGTGCACGATGGCGGGGATTCCCAGCCGTGTCTCGCGCACCAGCCGGCGCTGCTCGTCCCAGAGCCACGCCGCGCGGTCGACGGGGTCGACCGGTCGCGTGCCGTACACGCGGGTGAGATGGCCGATGCCGTGCACCGTCGCCTCGTCGTAGGGGCCGCTGTTGCCCATCTCGCCGGCCATGGGGGCGACGACCTCGCCGCCCTTGTCGACCCAGTAGCCGACGAGCTGCGCGAGCTTCTCGTCGAGACTCATGCGGGCCAGCAGCCCTTCCACACGGGCCGAGGTCGTGGGCAGGGCGGTGTCGGGTGAGAACACGATGACTTCTCTCTCGCGTCGGGCGCGGGGTCGGGGATCAGCCCTTGACGGCGCCGGTGAGGCCGCCGACGATGCGTCGTTCGAACAGGCTGAAGAACAGCAGCGCCGGCAGCATCGACAGCGAGGTGAACGCCAGCACGCGGGCCGTGTCGACGGAGTACTGCGACGAGAACGCCTGCACGCCGAGGGGGAGGGTGAACGCCGCCTCATTGTTCAGGATGAACAGCGGCAGCAGGTAGGCGTTCCAGCTGTTGATGAAGGCCAGGATCCCGACGGTGATCACACCGGGAACCGACAGCGGCAGCACCATGCGCCAGAAGAACGACAGCCGGCCGCATCCGTCGATGTAGGCCGCCTCCTGGATCTCATCCGGAATCGCCCGGAGGAACGGCACGAGGATGATGATCGTCACCGGCAGGGCGAACGCGATCTGGGGGAGGATGACGCCCGGCAGGGTGTTCATCAGACCCAGGTTTCGCACCACGATGTACAGCGGCGTGATGGCCACGGTGATGGGGAACATCAGGCCCGCGGCGAACAGGGCGTAGAGGAATCCGCGGCCCCGGAAGCTGTAGCGCGCGATGACGTAGCTGGCCATGAGGCCGAGCCCGACGGCTCCGACCGTGGTGACCACGGCGACGATCGTGGAGTTGAGGACCTGGTTCCAGAACAGGCCGCTCGAGATCACGCTGAGGTAGTTCTCCAGCTGCCACGGCGAGGGGAAGCCGGCCGGGTCGACCGTGATCTGCGAGTTGGACCGGAAGCCGCCGATGATGATGTACGCGACGGGACCGAGCATGAGCGCGATCACGAGGAGCGCGATGAAGTACACGGAGGGCGGGCCCCACGGCAGCGAGGCGCGCGCGCTGCGGCCCCGGCGGCCGGGTACGCGCGTTGTGATGGCCATGGTGCTCACGCGGCACCCCTTTCCGTGATCGCGCCCGCGGTGTCCCGGCGCAGCACCCAGCGCTGATAGACCAGGGCGACGATCAGCGAGATGGCGAAGATGACGACGGCGACGGCGTTGCCGTATCCGAAGTTGCCGGCGTTCCGGCCGGTGGCGACCATGTAGATCGCCATCGTGTTGGTGCCCGCGACCGACGAGACGTACTGGCCCCAGATGATGTACACGAGATCGAACAGCTGCAGGGCTCCGATGATCGACAGGAAAGCCCAGATGCGCACGGTCGGCCCGAGTAGCGGGAGGGTGATGCGGCGCTGGATCTGCCAGTACGAGGCGCCGTCGATCGCCGCCGCCTCGTAGAGCTCCTCGGGGATGCTCTGCAGACCCGCGAGGAAGAGGATCACGGCGAAGCCGATGTACTTCCAGGTGAGGATGGCCATCAGCGTCCAGATCGCGATCTGCGGGTCGGCCAGCCAGTCCTGCGCGAGGAATCCGAGCCCGAGGTTCTCCAGAGCGGCGTTGGCGGCGCCGTTCGTGGCGAGCATGAGGCTGAACCCGGTGCCGACGACGACCTCCGCGATCACGTAGGGCACGAAGATGAGCACCCGGATGACGGACTGACCGCGCATCCGGCGATTGAGCAGCAGGGCCAGGAGGAAGGCGACCGGTCCCTGCAGGACGAGCGACATCACGACGATGAACGCGTTGTGCCCGAGCGCGGCCTGGAAATTCGGGTCGCTGAAGATCGTGACGTAGTTCTGCAGGCCCACGAAGTCGGTCGCGGGGCCGAAGCCCGACCAGCGGAAGAAGCCGTAGTACGCGGCCATCGCGACCGGCAGCAGCACGAACCCGGCGAAGAAGACCACCGCCGGGCCCGCCAGCAGCAGCACCTCGATGCGCCCGGCCCAGCTGAGGCCGCGGCGTCGCCCGCCCGCGCGTGGGGCCGACGGGGGCGGCGTGCTGCCGTCCCCGTCGGCCTGCGCGAGATCGGCCTCGACGGCGGACATCTCGCGAAGCGACATGATCAGCCCTGAGCGCCGGCGGTGTTGACGGTGTCGATGAACTGCTCGGGCGAGCTGTTGCCCGCCAGCATGTCGACGACCGCGACGTTCAGCGCGTTGCCGACGTTCTGACCGAGCACGGTGTCCAGCCACTGCGACACGAACGGCGCGCTGTTGTAGGCCTCCAGGATCTGCTGCAGGTACTCCTCCGTCACCGCTTCCTGCGCGACGGTGTTCACCGGCGGGGACTGATACGCCTCGTAGTACAGCTCCTGCTGCTCGGCACCGGCGATGAAATTGAGGAAGTCGGCGCACTCGTCCGGGGCCTGAGCCGAGCACGAGTAGCCGTCGACCCCGCCCATCATCGAGCCGGGCTCACCGTCGCCGCCCTCGATCTCGGGGAAGGGGAACCATGCCAGGTCGGGCAGGGGCTGCTCGTCCGGCGTGAGCGAGGCGATCACCCCGGGGTTCCAGGCGCCCATGAGCTCCATCGCCGCCTGTCGGTTGGCGATCAGACCTGCGGAGCTGCCGGCGCCCTGCTGCGCGGCGGTGGTGAGGAATCCCTCGTTGAAGGGGTCGATCGCGGCGAAGGACTCGAGGTCCTCGGCCGCGCGCAGCCAGCACTCGTCACTGAAGTCCTTGCTGTCTCCGGTCGCCTCGATGACCTCGGGGCTGCACTCGCGGAGGGCGAAGAAGTAGTACCAGTGCGCGGCGGGCCAGGCGTCCTTGCCGCCGAGCGCGATCGGCGCGATGTCGGTCTGCTGCAGCTGCTCGACCGCGTCCTCGAGGTCGTCGATGGTCTCGGGCGTCGATTCGATGCCGGCCGCGGCGAAGGCATCCTCGCTGTACCAGAATCCTCCCGGCAGCACCGACAGCGGCATCGCCCAGACCGAGTCCTGGTAGGTCTCGGCGGCGAAGGATCCCTCCGGGATCTCCGCGCGGACCTCATCCGAGATGCGGTCGGTGAGATCCATCAGCTGGCCGGCGTTGACCATGGCGGTCATCTTGCCGCCGCCGCGCTGGAGGAAGAGGTCGGGCGGGTCGCCGGCGTTGAGGGCGGTCTGCAGCTTGCCGTCGAGGTCTTCGTTCTGCACCGCCTGGATCTCGATGGTGACGCCCGGGTTGGCCTCTTCGAAGGCCGCGGCCGCGTTCTCCCAGTACTCCTGACCGGGACCGGTCGTGGAGTTGTGCCACAGGGTGAGGGTGGTGGTGCCGTCGGCGGATCCGCCGTCGTCGCCGCTGCACGCCGCGAGCGTGACCGCTCCCAGGGCGAGTGCCGCGGTACCCGCGAGGACTCTCTTCGCGTTCATGTGATTCCTGTCTCTCTTCGTTGAGGGCGCCTCCGCCAGTGGGGGCGCGGGATGGGTGCGGGACCATGTTGTGACCGACGACAAAAAGTGTCAAACGTTTTCGAAATCATTTTCCATCTGGGTAAGCTCGCCCGTGTGAGCCGCCGTCCGACCATCCACGACGTCGCCCGCGAGGCGGGGGTGTCGGTGGCCACGGTGTCGAAGGCGATCAACGGTCGCTACGGCGTGAAGGCCGCCACCGCCGATCGGGTGCTCGAGGTCGTCCGCCGACTGGGATACGAGACGAGCCTCGTCGCCAGCAGCATGCGCGCGCGCACGACGGGCGTGATCGGCGTGCTCGTCGCCGACTTCGAGCCCTTCAGCGCCGAGGTGCTCAAGGGTGTCGGGGCGGCGCTCCGGGACGGTCCCTTCGACGTGCTCGCGTACAGCGGGGCGCGGCACGCCGGCGGCGAGGGATGGGAGCGGCGCTCACTCAGCCGGCTGAGCGGAACCCTCATCGACGGGGCGATCATCGTCACTCCCACGGTGACCAACATCTCCGCCGAGGTGCCGGTGGTGGCCATCGACCCGCACACCGGACCCGCCGATCTGCCGACGGTGGAATCCGACAGCTTCCGCGGCGCCCAGGAGGCGGTGCGGCACCTGGTGGAGCTCGGCCACCGGCGCATCGCGTTCGTCGCGGGGCGCCCCGACCTCCGCTCGTCGATCGCACGCGATGCCGGCTACCGTCGCGCGCTCGCCGATGCGCAGCTGCCGTTCGATCCGTCGCTCGTCGGTGAGGGTAGCTACGAGGAGGACACGGTCCGGGGCGTCGCGGCGGCGCTGCTGCAGCGTCGCGACCGGCCGACGGCGATCTTCGCGGCCAACGACGTCTCGGCGATCGCCGTCACCGAGGTCGCCGCGGAACTCGGGCTCAGCATCCCGGGCGACCTCTCCGTGGTGGGGTTCGACGACATCCCCGACGCGTCGCAGCGCTCGCCCGCCCTCACGACCGTGCGGCAGCCCATGCAGCGGCTCGGCGGGGAGGCGGCGCGCCTCGTGCTGGCGCTCATGTCCGGGAGCGCGCCCGAGGCCACGCACCTGCGGCTTCCGACCCGCCTCGTGGCCCGCGCCACCACCGCTCCGCCGGCGCGCTGACCCCCGCCCGTCGAGCCGGCGTCAGCGGCGGCGCCACCAGCGGCGACGACGGGGCGGAGCGGATGCGGCGCGTGCGGATGCCTCCGCCCGAGCGGCGCGGCGTTCCCGCCAACGGCCCACCTCCGCGTCGACGTCGCGGAGCGCCGTGACCACCGGCGGCCCGCCGAGCAGCTGCATCCGGGCATGCCGCACGCGGCGGTTGAAGTCCTCGAGGTGCTCGCGCACATCCTGCTCCGACCCCATCGCGTCGAGGCGGTCCTCGAGCTCGAGGTCTTCGACGCGCAGCATGATCGCCGGCGGCCCGAGGCCGGTCAGCCGCTCCGACTCGATCTTGCGGCGGATCCACCAGTCCGGATCGTTCGGGCGTCCGAGGTCGAGCGGCTTGCCGGCGCCGGGGAGGTCGTCGAAGTCGCCGCGACGGATCGCCTGCTGGATGGCGACCTCGACGAAGGCCGCCCGATCCGAAGCCGTCGGCGTGGCAGCGCAAGTCTCCGGCGCGGACTCGGCTGTCTCCGGCGTGGACTCGGTGCTCTCGCTCTCGCGCTCGCGCTCGCCCGAGATCCCCTGCTCGCGCGCCCACTTCTGCGTGCGGTAGCGCGCGGCATTCTCACGGGGGTCTTCGCTCACGATGTCACCTCGTCGACGCGACCCCCGCGGGGTCGGCCAGGAGCGGGGCGAAGGCTGCCTCGGCGGCGCCGATCAACAGGCGATCCTCGGCAAGGGCCGCGGTGCGGATCTCGACGTCGTCGGCCGCGGCCGGCATGCACTGCGCGCGCATCGCCTCATCGAGCGCGGCCGGGTCGCTGTCGGCCAGCGTCGCGAGGAATCCGCCGAGGATCACCACCGAGGGGTTCAAGACGTTGACGGCGTTTCCGAGGGCGGTCGCGAGGATGCCGCGCTGGCGCGCGATCTCGTCGCGCACATCCACCTCGGACGAGGCGGCGAGGGCTGCGGCGAGGGTCGGGTCGTCGGCGGAGGGGAGGCGTGCCGCGGCGAGCAGTCGCGCCCGGCTCACCTCGTCTTCGAGCACGCCGTCGTCGGCGCGGCGATGGGTCGCCGAGGCGATGCCCGGGCGATTCTGGCCGAACTCGCCGGCGTAGCCCGAGGCGCCGCCGAGGGGCATCCCGGCCACGATCACTCCGCCGCCGATGCCCGAGGCGCCGCCGTTGAGGTAGACGAGGTGATCCACACCCACACCCGCGCCGAAGCGGTGCTCGGCGATCGCGCCGAGCGTGGCGTCGTTGTCCACGGCCGTGGGAAGACCCGTTGCCTCTTCGACCAGCGCGCGCAGCGGCACATCCCGCCAGCGCAGGTGCGGGGCGTGGCGCACCACCCCGTCGGAGGCGCGCACGAGACCCGGCGTCGCGACGCCCACCCCGACGAAGCGCGCGCCGGACAGGTCGCCGTCGCCCCAGCGGTCGAGAGCCTCGGCGAGCTGGTCGACCGTCGCATCGGGCGTGGGGAGGTCGAGTGCGTCGATGCGCTCGCGTGCGACGACGGTGCCGTCGAGGGCGACGGCGGCGAGGGTCAGGGCATCGACCTCGGGGTTGGCGGCGAGCACCATGACGTCGGGGCTCGCGGCGACGACGGGCGACGGGCGCCCGACCCGCTTCGTGGGGTCGGGAGCGCGTTCGACGACGAGTCCGAGGTCGACGAGCTCCGCGGCCAGGGCGGCCACGGTGGAGCGGTTCAGGCCCGTCGCGGTCGTCAGCTGGGAGCGGGACAGGGCGCGTTCACGGTGCACGAGCTCGAGGAACCGGGCGAGGTTGCCGCGGCGCATGTCCTCGACGGTCGACACGGCGCTCAGCATGTCGATGAGCCTAGCCGCCTCGACAGGCGCGCCAGACGTTGACCCGCGGGCACGGGTGATATACGTTGTGACACGCAACATTTACCTCACTCGACGTGGAGACGACATGCCCACCCCCACTCCTGCCGACAAGTTCACCTTCGGCCTCTGGACCATCGGCTACAACGGCACCGACCCCTTCGGCGGCCCGACTCGTGGCCCGCTCGACGTCGTGCACGCCGTGGAGAAGCTCGCTGAGCTCGGCGCCTACGGCATGACCTTCCACGACGACGACCTGTTCGCCTTCGGCTCCACCGATGCCGAGCGGCAGGCGCAGATCGACCGGCTGAAGGGCGCGCTGGAAGCGACCGGGCTGACCATCCCGATGGTCACCACCAACCTCTTCTCCGCTCCGGTGTTCAAGGACGGCGGCTTCACCTCCAACGACCGTCGGGTGCGTCGCTTCGCCCTGCGCAAGGTGCTGCGCAACCTGGACCTGGCCGCCGAGCTCGGCGCGAAGACCTTCGTCATGTGGGGCGGCCGCGAGGGCGCCGAGTACGACACCGCGAAGGATGTGCGCGCCGCGCTGGAGCGCTACCGCGAGGCCGTCAACCTCCTCGGCGACTACGTCACCGACAAGGGCTACGACATCCGCTTCGCGATCGAGCCCAAGCCCAATGAGCCGCGCGGCGACATCCTGCTGCCCACGGTCGGTCACGCGCTGGCCTTCATCGAGTCGCTCGAGCGGCCCGAGCTCGTCGGCCTGAACCCCGAGGTCGGCCACGAGCAGATGGCGGGTCTGAACTTCACCGCCGGCATCGCGCAGGCGCTGTACCACGGCAAGCTCTACCACATCGATCTCAACGGGCAGCGGGGCATCAAGTACGACCAGGACCTCGTCTTCGGTCACGGCGACCTGCACAACGCCTTCTCGCTCGTCGACCTGCTCGAGAACGGCGGCGTGAACGGGGGCCCGGCCTACGACGGGCCGCGCCACTTCGACTACAAGCCCAGCCGCACCGAGGACGAGACCGGCGTCTGGGACTCCGCGGCCGCGAACATGCGCACCTATCTGCTGCTGAAGGAGCGCGCCGCCGCCTTCCGCGCCGACCCCGAGGTGCAGGCCGCGCTCCAGGACGCGAAGGTCGCCGAGCTGTCGCAGCCCACGCTGAACGCGGGCGAGACCTACGACGACCTCCTCGCAGACCGCTCGGCCTACGAGGACTTCGACGCCTCGGCTTATCTCGACGGCAAGGGCTTCGGGTTCGTCCGGTTGCAGCAGCTGGCCACCGAGCACCTCCTGGGCGCCCGAGGCTGACACCCTCCCCCAAGGGGTGTCCCTTCCCAAAAGGGGGGCCTTCCCCCAAGGAGGGTCCCCTTCACCTCTACACCCCGGGGTGTGTCCCAATTTCTGTCGCCAAGGCCTGCGAAAACAACAGAAATGGGACATTGGATGGCGGTGGGACACAGGTTGGGCGTTGGGCGTTGGGCGTTGGGCGTTGGTAGTGGGGCGATGAAGACGGAGATGGAGCAGCGATGGCGCTTGTGATGGGAGTCGACTCGTCGACCCAGTCGTGCAAGGTGGTGGTGACGGATGCCGCCAGCGGCGCCGTCGTGCGCGAGGGGCGAGCGGCGCATCCAGACGGCACCGAGGTGGATCCCGCCGCGTGGTGGGACGCCCTGCGAGAGGCGATCGTCGCCGCCGGCGGCATGGACGACGTGGACGCATGGAGCATCGGCGGGCAGCAGCACGGCATGGTCGCCCTCGACGCCGAGGGCCGGGTCATCCGCGATGCGCTGCTGTGGAACGACACGCGTTCGGCGGACGCCGCCGAGGCGCTCATCGACGAGTTCGGCGCCGATTCGCTCGCCGAGCGCACAGGGCTCGTGCCGGTCGCGTCGTTCACCATCACGAAGCTCCGGTGGCTGCGCGACGCCGAGCCCGAGAACGCCGCGCGTGTCGCAGCGGTCGCGCTGCCGCACGATTGGCTGACGTGGCGCCTGCGCGGGTTCGGGCCCGCCGGCGAATCGGCGCGAGGCCCGGTGCTCGAGGAGATCGTGACCGATCGCTCGGATGCGTCCGGCACCGGGTACTGGAGCCCCGAGGCGTGGGCGCCGGGCGTCGACGGCTACGACCGCGACCTGTTCGTCTGGGCCCTCGGCCACGACGCCGTGCTCCCTCGGGTGCTCGGACCGGCCGAATGGGTCACCGACGCGGACGGGCGCCGCGTCGCTCCGGGGGCCGGTGACAACGCCGGTGCCGCCCTCGGGGTGGGCGCGGCCACCGGGGATGTCGTCGTCTCGATCGGCACCTCCGGGACGGTCTTCGCCGTCAGCGCCGCACGAACCGTCGACCCCTCGGGAACCGTTGCGGGCTTTGCTGACGCAGACGGCGGCTTCCTGCCGATCGTGGTGACCCTCAACGCCGCGCGGGTTCTGGATGCGATCGCCCGGCTGCTCGGCGTCGACCATGCGGAGCTGAGCGACCTCGCTCTGGCCGCGGAGTCCGGCGCCGGCGGGCTGACGCTGGTGCCGTACTTCGAGGGCGAGCGCACTCCCAATCTGCCGGATGCGACCGCATCCCTCACCGGCATGACCCTCGCCTCGTCGACGCGGGAGAACCTCGCCCGCGCGGCGGTGGAGGGCATGCTCTCCGGGCTCGGTGCGGGGCTGGACGCGTTGCGCGACCTCGACGTGCCGCTCGAGCGCGCCCTGCTCATCGGCGGCGCGGCGCAGTCGCCGGCGGTGCGTGCCATCGCGCCCGAGGTGCTGGGCCTGCCGGTGGAGGTGCCGCCGCCGGGGGAGTACGTCGCGCTCGGCGCGGCTCGCCAGGCCGCTCGCATCGCCGCGCTCCCCGGGTGACAGGCCGCCCGCGAGCGGCGCGGCGCGGCTCCGTGTGAACAACACCGGAGATTCTCGCGCCAGCCGGGCCTGTGAGCCCGGATCGCCCGGAAGCGGCGCGTATCTCCTGTGTTGTTCACGATGAGCCGGCGTGGCGTCTGGGGTGTGGCCCGTCTTCGCCGCCGTTCAGGAGGTGGACCAGCGGGCCAGCCGCGTGATGAGGTCCCGGTGGCCGGCGGAGGAGTAGGAGCGGGCGTCGTGGCCGAGCACGTCGACGGCGACCCGGCTCGCGGCGTGCGTGCGCACCCACGCCGCCGGCATCCGTTCCCCGTCCACGTCGAACTCCGCCACGACGTGGCGCTCGCCGATCGCCTGCAGGCGGGAATAGCGCTCGTCGTACACGTCGAAGTCCTGCACCTCGCCGCCGTCGGGGAGCGACAGCATCCGCACCCGAACGTCGCCGATCGGCGGGTGCCACGACAGCTCCGGCACCCACATGCCGCCGACCGCCGCCGCCCAGTGCGGATAGTCCCGCATCGACGCCACCGCGCAGTGCAGCGCCAGCACGCCGATTCCGCGGTCGAGCGCCTGCGTGAAACCGTCGACGGATGCCGCTGACGCGGGCTGCCCGCCCTCGCCGCGCCACGGATCGCCGGCGTTCACGACCAGCAGGTCCACGCCCTCGAGGTGGGTCATCGTCCGGTCGACGTCGTCGTCGACGGAGACGTCGAAGCCGGCGTCGGTGAGGATCGCCGACAGCTCCGGAGTGGTCTCCGGGAAGGGGTGCCACGGATCGGCGTAGTGACCGCTGCCGCTGGCGATGAGCGCTTTCACGGATGCCTCCTGGTCGACGACGGATGGGAGAGGGTTTTCCCATCGTACGGCGGTGTTCCGGGGCATAGTGTGGTGCCGATGACTCCCGCTGAATCCGATCCCGCCCGCCCGTCCGTCCCGCGCCGCCGCGGAAAGCAGATCGTGCTGGAGGTGGTGCGAAGCGAACCGCTCACGCCTCATCTCGTGCGCGTGCATCTCGGCGGCGACGGCTTCGACGAGTTCATCGCCGAGGCCGACCCGGACAAGCTGGCGTGCACCGACACCTACGCGAAGCTGCTGCTGGCCAAGCCCTCGCTCGGGCTCACCCCGCCCTACGACCTCGAGGCGCTGCGGGCAGAGCTGCCCCGTGAAGACGTGCCGTCTCGCCGCACCTACACGATCCGTGACGTCGACGAGGCGGCGCGAACGATCGCCATCGACTTCGTGGTGCACGGCGACGAGGGTCTCGCCGGGCCCTGGGCGGCCGCGGCGCGCCCCCGCGACCGCCTGTCGCTGTCGCTTCCGGGCGGTGGATACGCGCCGGCCGACGGCGACGTCACCCACGTGATCGTCGGTGACGACTCGGCCCTCCCCGCGATCTCGCGCGCGGTCGAGGCGCTTCGCGCAGACGCGCGCGGCGTGGTGATCGTCGAGGTCGACGACGAGCAGTCGCAGCTCCCGCTGACCGCCCCCGCCGGCGTCGAGGTGCGCTGGTTGCACCGCGCTGGCCCGAGCGGTTCGGCCCACCCCGGCACACTCCTCGTCGCCGCGGTCGAGGCCATGCCCCGACCCGACGGGGCCGTCGACGTCTTCGCGCACGGCGAGCGCACCGCGATCAAGCGTCTCGGCGCGATCTTCCACGGCGACTGGGGGATCGGCCGGCAGGAGATGTCGGTGTCGGCGTACTGGGCGCACGGACGCGCCGAAGACGCCTTCCAGGCTGAGAAGCGCGAAGCCGTCGGCAAGATCTTCGCCGACTGACCTGTCGACAACACAGGAGATCGGCCTCCGTCGCGCCTCTCTCGGCGCCGAACACGGCGGTGCGGCCGGAATCTCCTGTGTTGTTCACCTGGGAGAGGCGAGCGTTCCACCGAGGCGCGCGTTCCGCCGGGGCGTGTGCCGACGGGGCACAATGGGGCCGTGCCGCACGACGAGATCGACGAGGTCGCGGCGGAGCTGTACGCCCTGCCGCCCGACGCCTTCACTGCGGCCCGAAACGCGCGGGCGGCCGCCGCGGGCGGGGAGGCCGGCCGCCGCATCAAGGCGCTGCGTAAGCCCACCGTCGCCGCGTGGGCGGTCGATCTGCTCTCCCGCGAGGGAGATCTCGGCGAGGCGCTCGAGCTGGCCGCCGCCCTCCGCGAGGCGCAGGACGACCTCGACGCCGCGGAGCTGTCCCGCCTCGGCAAGCAGCGCAGGCAGCTCGTCACCGCCCTCACCGCGCAGGCGGTCGCGCTCGCCGAAGACGCCGGCGTTTCCGTGAGCGCCGCCGCACGCGACGACGTGCAGAAGACCCTCAATGCCGCCGTGATGGATGCCGCCGCCGCCGCGGCGGTCAGCACCGCGCGGCTCGTGCGGCCGTTGGAGGCGACCGGGTTCGGCTCCGTCGAGCTCGCCGATGCTGTCGGAGGCTCGATTCCCGGTGCGGCTGCGAAGCCTCCCCGCGACGATCTCGCCGACCGCCGTGCGCGCAAGGCCGCGGAGAAGGCGGCCCGCGAGGCCGAGAGGGCGGCTGCCGACGCCGACCGCGAAGAGGCGAAGCTCACCGAACGGCGCGATCGCGCTCAGCAGAAGCTCGATCACGTGCGCGAGCGCCTCGATGATCTGCGTCGCGACATCGCGCGTCTCGAGCAGGACGAGACGGACGCCGCCCGCACCCTCGCCGACCTCGAGGCGGAGCTTCGCGCGGCGACTGCCGCGGCGCGAAAGGCGACCGCCGCGGCAGAGAAGGCTCGTCGGTCCTTCCCAGAACTCTCGTAGTCGGCGCCCCTACGGTGAGGGCATGGCGACGCCCCGATCCGCAGCGGCCGACTCCGACGACCTCCCCGTGCTGCTGAGTCCGTCCGAACTCCGCACGGCGAGGGACGAGTTCCAGCAGTTCCTCATGGAGTACCGCTTCGGCATGCAGGAGATCGAGACGAAGATCGCCATTCTGCGCGACGAATTCCTGCAGCTGCACGATTACAACCCCATCGAGCACGTCTCGAGTCGCGTGAAGTCGCCCGACAGCCTGGTCGAGAAGATCCGGCGCCGCGAGATCCCGCAGGACTTCGCCTCGGTCCGCGAGCACATCACCGACATCGCCGGCGTGCGCATCACGTGCAGCTTCGTGACTGACGCTTATCGGCTGTTCGACCTGCTCGCCGCGCAGGACGACATCACCGTGCTGCACGTGAAGGACTACATCGCCGAACCCAAGGCGAACGGATACAAGAGCCTCCACGCCATCCTCCAGGTGCCGGTCTTCCTCTCCACCGGGCGCATCGACGTTCCCGTCGAGGTGCAGTTCCGCACCATCGCCATGGACTTCTGGGCGAGCCTGGAGCACAAGATCTACTACAAGTACGACCGCCGCGTCCCCGCGGAGCTGCTCGATGATCTGAAGGATGCCGCGGACACGGCCGCCGAGCTCGACACGCGCATGGAACGCCTGCACCGTGAAATCAGAGGGTCCGGGGAGATCCGAGGGTCCGGGGAGGTCCGTGGTGCCGTGGAAGAGTCGGACGCACCGCGCCCCGCCCGCCCTCCGATCCTCCGCCACGCTCCGGTGCTCGGCGCCTGAAGCGCGCGGGCACGCGGCGAAGGGCGGGTGACTCGCTAGGGTGAGGCCGTGGACGACCTTCAGCCGCAGACCCTGGTGATCATCCCGCTGCTGGCGGTGCTGGCGCCGCTGTTCGCGCGGGGTCTCGG
>NZ_DEPK01000209.1:0-8490 GCF_002358725.1 Microbacterium sp. UBA3394 | reverse complement strand
ATCATGGACTGGGTCCCCGGTCACTTCCCGAAGGACGCCTGGGCGCTGGCGCGATTCGACGGCGAGGCGCTGTACGAGCATCCCGATCCCCGGCGAGGTGAGCACAAGGACTGGGGCACCCTCATCTTCGACTACGGCCGCAACGAGGTGCGCAACTTCCTCGTGGCCAACGCCCTGTACTGGCTCGAGGAGTTCCATGTCGACGGTCTGCGCGTCGACGCCGTCGCTTCGATGCTCTACCTGGACTACTCCCGCGAAGCCGGGGAGTGGGAACCCAACGTGCACGGCGGTCGCGAGAACCTCGAGGCGATCCGCTTTCTGCAGGAGGTCAACGCGACCGCGTACAAGCGATACCCGGGCATCTCGATGATCGCCGAGGAATCGACGAGCTTCCCCGGCGTCACGGCCCCCACCGACCACGCCGGACTCGGCTTCGGCTTCAAGTGGAACATGGGCTGGATGAACGACTCGCTGCAGTACGTCGCGCGCGACCCGATGTACCGGGGTCATCACGAGGGAGAGATGTCCTTCTCGTTCGTGTACGCCTTCAGCGAGAACTTCGTGCTGCCGATCAGCCACGACGAGGTCGTCCACGGCAAGGGCAGCCTGTTCGGGCGCATGCCGGGCGATCACTGGCAGAAGCTCGCCAACATGCGCGGCTACCTCGCCTACATGTGGGGGCATCCGGGCAAGCAGCTCCTGTTCATGGGGCAGGAGTTCGGTCAGATGTCCGAGTGGTCCGAGGGGCGCAGCCTCGACTGGTGGATGCTCGAGCAGCCCAGTCACGAGCAGCTGGCGCGGTTCGTCTCCACGCTGAACCACGTCTACCGCGATCACTCCGCGCTGTGGTCGCGGGATGCCGACGGAGCGGCGTTCGCGCGCCTCGGCGGTCCGGCGTGGAATTCCAGCGTGATCGCCTTCTCTCGCCGGGACTGGCATGGAAACACCGTCGCGGTGATCTGCAACTTCTCCGGGGTGCCGGTGAGACCGTACGAGATCGACCTCCCGGAGGCCGGGGTGTGGCGGGAGATCCTCAATTCCGACGCCGAGGAGTACGGCGGATCCGGCGTCGGCAACCTCGGAGTGGTCCACGCCGACGAGAACGGCCGCGCCTCGATGGTGCTGCCTCCTCTCGGAGTGCTCTGGCTGAGCCACGATCGCCAGGCGCGCATCCCGTCGCCGACGCACCGCTGACACGAGATCGCCCCCGGCACGAGTGGCCGGGGGCGATCTGGTCGCGTCGTCGGAGTCAGAACAGCAAGGAGGCAAGCCGCGCACGTGCGCGGATCACCCGGGGGTCGGCGTCGCCGACGACCTGGAACAGCTCGACCAGGCGCGCACGCACGGGTGCACGGTCGTCTCCGGCGAGCTTGGAGAACAGCTCGAGAAGCCGGGCGAACGCGTCGTCGACATGACCGCCGGCGACATCGAGATCGGCCACGAGCAGCTGCGCGTCCACGTCGGTGGGCGCATCGGCGGCCGCCGCGCGCGCCTGCTGCAGGTCTGCGCCCTGCACCCGCAGGAGCAGCTGCACCTGCGCCAGACCGGCTTTCGCGTCGGCGTCGCCGGGGTTCTCGGTGATCGCCGCCTCATACGCTCGCGCGGCGCGCTCGTAGTCGCCGGCCTCGATCGCGGCGTATGCCTCGGCGTGGGCCGGCGGCAGTGCGGGCTCGCTTTCGGCGACGTCGTCGTCCGGCGCATCCTCCGGCGTGATCGTGCCCGTCACACCGTTCTGCGCCGCAGCCTGCAGGAGCTGCGCGAACACCTCGCGCACCTGCTGTTCGGGCACGGCTCCCTGGAACAGCGGCACGGGCTGTCCGGCCAGGAGGGCGACGACCATCGGAATCGACTGCGCACGGAATCCCTGTGCGAGCTGCGGGTTCGCATCGACGTCGACCTTGGCGAGGACGATTCGCCCGCCGAGCTCGGTGACGACCTTCTCGAGAATGGGGCTCAGCTGCTTGCACGGCCCGCACCAGTCGGCCCACAGATCCACCACCACCGGGACGGTGCGCGAGAGCTCGAGCACCTCACCGAACGTGGCGTCCGTGACGTCGCGCACGAGCGCCGACGAAGCCGACCCGCCGGCCGGTCGGGGCGCGGCGGGGTCGGGGCGGTTACGGAGGGAAGACAGGTCGACGGCACCGCGCATCGCGGCCGCCGTGGCGGCATCGGTCACTCAATCACCTTCGCGTCGAGAATGTTTGAAACGTATCCGAGAAGCCGGATCTTCTCACTCGAGCCCTGGCCGGGCACGTAGAAGAACAGCTGGTCGACATACACGGTACTGAATCCTTCGGAGGATTCGTCCACACCGGTCAGCGTCTGCACGGTGGGATTGTTGTCGAGCTTGATCACCGCATCGTCGTCGGTGGGCTTGACCGTGTCGGTCTCCTGGATGGTGACCGCCACGATGGCGCCGCTCTCGAGGGTGGCCAGCGCCGTGGGGTCCTCCTCGCCGGGCTCGGTCGAGAAGGTCAGCTCCCCTGTCGATTCGGCGGTCTCGTTGAACTCGTCGAGCCGCTTCTGCCGGTCGGCGGCGACACCGATCCGGAACTGGTCCTCATCGAGCTCGAACAGGGAGGCGTACTCGCTGTCTTCGCCGTTGTTGATCACATCCGCGTAGGCGGTCGACAATTCCTGCGGCTCCATGATGAGGAACGGCGAATCGGGCTGAACCTGCGTCGCACCGACGTACACGGGCGCCAGGTCGGGAAGGGTCGTGTCTGCTTCGAGATACGAGTACGAGGTCAGCTTGTAGTCCGACCAGGCGTCCTGCTGGCTCAGGAACATCGTCGTCGCGGCCGTGCCCTCGGGATCGTTCACAACCGCGAGGAAGGTGCGGGGCCAGCCTTCGGTCGCCTGCGGCAGCACGACCTCGAGGGGCGTGGTGGCGAATGCCGGCAGCCCCTCACGGTCCTCGATCGCCTCTTGCAGGGTGTACAGGGTCTCTCGCTCGGCGAGGGGTGCCCCCTCGAGCCGGGTGGCCGCCAGATCGGCGTCTCGGGCCTCGTCCGCCTCGGCGACGGTCGCCGCCACACGCTCGATGATGCGCTCCGCCTGGGGCCGCGTGACCGCAGGAGACTGCTGGCCCTCGGGGACGATGACCGAAGCGGTGGGCGAAGGGGTGGGTGTTCCGGCCAGGTCGGGCCACGCCTCGGCCGTGCAGCCCGCGAGCACCAGCGCCGAAGCGGCGACGACCGGGACCGCGATGAAGCTGCGCCGACCACGCCCCACGGCGCGCCGAGAAGGAGTGCTGCTGATCACGCCCTTGTCGGGGTCGTCGGCCGTGACGTCGATCGGCTCCGTCGCGGGAAGGGGCAGGCCCTTCCGGCGCGGTCCGCGCGACCGGCGCACGTGACGGATGCCGAGCACGTACAGGATCAGCCCGATGACCATGAGGATCGCACCCCCCACGATGAGAGGGCCGGCCCACGGCGTGCCGTTCTCGATCGGCCACGACACGCTGAGATCCGTGGGCGCGGGCTCCGTTCCGTCGGCGGCCACGAGTACGCTCATGTCCGCGGGAAGCTGCAGCGGCGCCACGAGGAGGTCGGCCTGCTGATACTCGTCGAGCCAGAGGTCGGACCCGACCGGATTGCGCCCGGGCGCGGGCTCTTCGGCGGCGGCATCGTCCGCGGAAGCGGCATCGTCGGCACCCTCACCCTCATCGGCGACCTCACCCTCATCCGTGGCCTCGGTCTCTGCCGGCTCCGGGACGGCGGGGGCGACGGTGGACGTCGTGATCGTGCCGGTGTCGTCGGCGGTCACGTGGGCGTACTCGGCGTCGGAGAGCCACGCCTCGAGATCGGCCGTGCGGCCGTAGGCCGCGAAGAGCTCGCCCTCCCCCTGCACCCGAAGCGTCTGCGGACCGGACACAGCCGTCATCGCGCCGCCGTCGATGAGCACGTACGGCACATCTCCCTCGACGTCGAACTGCGCGGTCTGCGCATCGGGACCCTGGAAGACGGTGCGCTGCGCGATACCCGCGCCGATCATCACCGCGGCGAGGACGAACGCCAGCACGGCCCACACGAATCGCAAGGAAAACACCTCTCCACGTCCGCTTCGGGTCCCAGCGCAGACGTCAATCGACGTTTCAGACTAGCGGAGACGACCTGAAAGGCCACCGGGAGGCGTCGATGCGCAGACTCCTCGGCGCGCATGCGTATCCTGACACCACAGGAGCACGGCCGAGGCAGGAGACCGCGTGAAGATCCACAACCCGTTCCGGGTGGCGTTCCTCGCCACGCTGGGCGTCGGGCTCGGTCTGGTGCTCATCGCCAGCATTCAGACTCTCTCGACCATCCTCCTCTACGTCGGCACCGCGCTGTTCCTCTCGCTGGGTCTGGACCCGGTGATCTCGTTCCTCGAACGGCGGCGGCTGCCCCGCTGGGCGGCGGTGGTGGTGACGATCCTGGGAGTCCTCGCGCTCTTCGCAGGCATCGTCCTCATGATCGTCCCGCTGATCGTGTCGCAGATCTCGCAGCTCGTCACCGCCATCGTGCGACTCGTCGAGCGCGGCACCTTCATCGAGGATCTGCGTTCCTGGCTGCAGACGACCTTCCCCACGCTGCGGGTCGACGACGTGTTCAGCTACGTCGAGGACTGGCTGACGACGAACGTCACCGAGATCGGCGGATCGATCGGTCAAGGCGTCCTCGCCTTCAGCGGAGCCGTTCTGGCCGGACTCACCGGCGCGTTCATCGTGCTCATCCTCACGATCTACTTCACCGCATCGACTCCCAGCCTGAAGCGAGCGGTCTACCAGCTGGTCCCCGCGTCCAAGCGCGCCCGCTTCATCGACCTGTCCGAGCAGATCACCGACTCGGTGGGCTACTACGTGATCGGGCAGCTCTCGCTCGGCGTGCTCAACGGCGTGCTGAGCGCGATCTTCCTGTCGATCATCGGCGCACCTTTCCCGGCCGTGCTCGCCGTCGTCGCGTTCCTCTTCTCGATCATCCCGCTCGTGGGCACCCTCACCGGATCGACCATCATCGTGCTGCTGTGCCTCATTCCGGGACTGGGCGGCACGTCGACGGCGATCATCGCGGCGGTCTACTACCTCGTGTACATGCAGTTGGAGGCGTACGTGATCTCCCCCCGCATCATGGGTCGCGCGGTCTCCGTCCCCGGCGCCGTGATCGTCATCGCCGCCCTCGCCGGCGGTTCCCTCCTCGGACTGCTCGGTGCGCTCGTGGCGATCCCGGTCGCGGCCAGCATCCTCATCCTCTACCGGCAGGTGCTGATCCCCCGTCAGAACGAACGGTGACCGTCACGCCGTGCCGGGGATCTCCCCCGACCATTCGGTGGGGAGAGGCAGCGCGTCGGGGTTCACCGCGGCGACGATCTCGGTGAGCACCCGTCGCGTCTGCGATTCCCCCACCCACAGGTGCTTGGCGCCGTCGACCGCGATGAGGTTCGCCTGCGGCACGGCGGCGAACCGCTGTGCGGCTTCGTCCGGGCGCAGAAAGTCGTCGAGCTCGGGCACGAGGATGATGAGCGGGCGTTCTTCCTGAGCCCACGCGGCGACCTCCTCCGGTGTCGCACGATGCAGCGGGGGCGAGAGCAGAATGAACCCCTCGGCGGCGTGGTCGCGTCCGTACTTGAGGGTCAGCTCCGTACCGAAGGACCACCCGATCAGCCACGGATGCGGGAGCCCGCGCTCGCGGACGAAGTCCATGGCCGCGGCGACGTCGAAGGCCTCCGCGCGCCCACCGTCGAACTCCCCCTCGCTGATGCCGCGCGGCGATGACGTGCCGCGGGTGTTGAACCGCAGGACCGCGAGATCGGCCAGCGCGGGAAGGCGCGCGGCCGCTTTGCGGAAGACGTGCGAGTCCATGAATCCGCCTGCGGTCGGCAGGGGGTGGAGGGTCACCAACGTCGCGCGCGGCTCACGATCAGCGGGCAGCGCGAGCTCGCCGACGAGGGTGAGCCCGTCGAGCGTCTCGAGCTCGATCTCTTCCCGGCGAGCGGGAAGCATGAGGGGGCCGCGAATCTCCATCAGCTGATCCTCCAGCAGGCGTTGTGCCAGTGTCTGCGCGCCGCGAGGTCGGCGCGGTCGCCGAGCACGCCGTCGGCCCGCCAGGCGACCAGGTGTGCCGTACCCGGCCCGATCGCGCGCGAGCATCCCGGGCACGTGTACGGCTTGACCGCCTGTGCGGCCGAGATGGGCTGCACCGTCCACTCGGCGCCGCGGCGCACCTCCGTGCGCTTCCACCCCGCCAGGAGCCGATCGAAGGATGCGTCGCCCGCCGCCTGGTCGCGGCGCCGACGGTTGGACCGCGGCACGGGTCAGTACCAGCCGACGGACTGCGAGTGCCCCCACGCCCCGCACGGGGTCCCGTAGCGTCCGCCGATGTATCCCAGGCCCCACGAGATCTGGGTGGCCGGATTCGTCTCCCAGTCGGCCCCGGCACTGGCCATCTTGCTACCCGGCAGCGACTGCGGGATGCCGTAGGCCCCGCTGGACGCGTTGTAGGCGTTGACGCGCCAGCCCGACTCCTTGTTCCACAGCGCCACGAGGCAGGAGAACTCGCCGTCGCCCCATCCCCGAGCGGTCACCATCTCGTACGCGATGGCCTGTGCGGACCCGGGATCGGGTGTGACGAACGGCGGCGCCCATCCTCCCCCGGCCGACGATGACGACGACTCGCTCGCGACGACGGGTTCCGGAGTCGGCGTCGGAGTCGGCGTGACATAGACCTCGTAGTTGCCGCGCTCGAAGGTCGGGATCTCGTCGTCGCCGGCATCGGCGGTGACGAGGGTCTGCACGTCTCCCAACGTGCTCGAGTACAGCGTGATGGGCTGCGTCTCCTCGGCGGCCGCCTGGCTCAGAGCGACGCCCGTCGGGCCGGCGTACGCGATGACGAAGCCGAACGCGGCCAGCGTGGCGAACACAGCGAGGACCCCGCGACGCCGGGACCACCGTTGCGCCGGTGCCGACGGGCGGCGTGCCGGCGCGGCGACGTTCACGACGTCGCGACGCGCGGGGGTAAGGTCGCTTCCGGCAGTCACAGTGACCCGATTCTAGCCGCGAGGACTCCCGGTGTCATCCGCCCCGCGACGCGCGTCACCGCACCGCGAGCATCACCTCGACGACCGCGTCGAGGACCGCATCCACCTGCGCCTCCCGGTACCCGCCGCGCTGCATGCGGAACGCCACCGATCGCACCTGCTCGACCGAGACGGGTTCGCCGTCCGCCAGGTAGCGGGCGAGCTTGTCCCCCACCAGATCGACCTCATCGATGCGGTACCCGTACCGCAGCGCGCCGACACGGTCGAAGCGTCGTCCCTTGCGTCGCGTCAGGCGATCGAGCACCTCCTGCGCGGTTCCGCGCGTCGCGCCGACCCATCCGCCGACGTCACCGTCCGCGAGCGCCGTCTCGCGCTCACGGGCGGCGAAGGCGTCTTCGATCCGCGCGAGCGCCGCATCGACGGCCGCGATGACGTAGCCGTGGCGCGTCAGGGGGAAGGCCGCGCGTCGCACGTCCTCGGAGGTCAGCGCGTCTCCGGTCTCGCCTTCGAAGACACCGCGTGCACGAGCGAGGAAGTCGTCGACGGCCGCGCGGTCATACCCCTTCGTGCGCCCCTGCGCGATCGGGAAGGACGTGCGCTCGGAGGGCGAGGGGGAATCGGACGACACGGGGGCCGAACTCATGGGGTCACCACCAGCGGAGTGAACAGATAGGACAGTGCGAGGGCCACGGTGACCGACGGGAGGATCGAGTCCAGGCGATCGAGCACACCGCCGTGACCGGGCAGCCACGAACTCATGTCCTTGATGCCCATATCGCGCTTGATCATGGACTCACCGAGGTCACCGGCCGTGGCCGTCGCCAGGATCGCGGCTCCGAAGACGAGGCCGGTCCACCACGGCAGCCCGAGCAGGAACATCGACGCGAGCACACCCGCGACGAGGGCCGCCACGGCAGCTCCGGCGAAGCCCTCCCACGTCTTCTTCGGGCTGATCCGGGGCGCCATCGGATGACGCCCGAAGGTGAGTCCGCTGATGTAGGCGCCGGTGTCGGCCACGACGGCGATCAGGATGAACGTGATGATCCACCACTCGCCGCCGTCCTGACGCAGCAGCACGAGCGAGAGACTCGCGAAGAAGGGTACGTACAGCTGAACGAAGCCGCCCGTCAGCACATCGGCGAGCACGTCCGACGGTGAGCGCTGCTCCACGGCCACCATCTGGGCGATCAGTCGCCAGACGGCGATCACGACGACGGCCACGAACGTGACGACCCAGTGGAACCACAGGTCGGCGAACAGGCCCGACAGCACGAGGACGACGCCGACGCCCACCTGCGGTGCGACATCGATACGGCGGCCGGCGACCGTGAGCGCGCGACTGATCTCGAGGATCCCGAAGAGGGTCGCGACGAGCGCGAAGAGGATGAAGATCCACTTCAGCAGCACGAGCGAGAGCAGCAGCACACCCCCGATCGCGATGCCGATCAGAATGGCGACGATGAGGTCACGACC
>NZ_DEPK01000166.1:18120-30683 GCF_002358725.1 Microbacterium sp. UBA3394 | reverse complement strand
CGCGTCGTCTTCGGCCCGGGCGACGGGCCGCAGATCGTGCTCGCCGCGCTCGCGGTGTACTACACCACGATGATCCCGCTGCTGGTGGGCGTGCGGGCGGCGCCGTCGACCTGGTTCGACCTGGTGCGCAGCTACGGTCGCGGACGCGCGGCGCAGCTGCGCTACGTGCGCGCCCGGGCCGCCGTCCCCTACCTCGTCGCGGGGCTCCAGATCGCAGCGCCCGCCGCCTTCCTGGGCGCCATGGTGGGCGAATTCACCGGAGCCGCCGGCGGAATGGGTGTGCTGACCCTCCGCGCCTCCCGTGACCTCGACATCGAGTTGACCTGGGCCCTCGCGGTGATCGCGACGGCCGTGTCCGTGATCGCCTACGCCGCGATCGGCGCGCTGGGCCGACGCGTCGACGGCGACAGGCCGCCGCTGATCCTCGCGCCGGCCCGCGCCCCCGCATCCCGTCGCCATCGCACGCGCGACGCGCTCCTGACCGCGGTCGGAGCGGCCGCCGTGCTGCTGGTGCTGTGGTGGGGCGGCATCCACGCGATCGGCCTGAGCCCGTTCCTCGCCCGTACGCCCGCCGACGTCGTCGTGATCCTGTCGGGAACGGCTGACGACGGCGAGGTCGTCGGCGCGCTGGCCGCCGCGATCGGCGAGACCGCGGCGCTCGCCGTGCCGGGGTATCTCGCGGGCCTGGCCGCCGGGGCAGGACTCGCGATCGTGCTCACCCTGGCCCCGCGCGCGGCAGCTGTGTCGATGCCGTTCGCGATCGCCCTGCGCGCCGTGCCGATCGTCACGACCGCTCCCCTGGTCGTGCTGCTGCTCGGCCGCGGTGCGGTCGGGGGCGTCGCCCTGGTGGCGGTCATGGTGTTCTTCCCCACCCTCATCGCGTGCCTCGAGGGCCTGCGTCGAGCCCCCGGCCAGGCGCTCGATGTGCTGCGGTCCTATGCCGCCCCGGCGAGGGTGCAGCTGGTGCGCGTGCGCATCCCCGCGATGCTCCCCGCGTTCTTCGCGGCGGCTCGGATGAGCGTGCCGGCGGCGGTGCTGGCGGTCACGGTGGTCGAGTGGCTCGCGCTGGGCTCCGGGGTGGGGAGCCTCATGGCCCTGGCGGCGTCGCGCTCGGGATACGACCTGCTCGCCGGCGCGGTCGTCGTCGTGACGGCGCTTTCGGCGCTCGGTTACGCCCTCGTGAGCGCCGTGGAGGCGCGCGTGCTGCGCGTGTACGCGCCGGAGCAGGCGACGTGATCGAGGCGGCCTTCGCCGTACCCGGCGACCTGGAGACGGTGACCGGCGGCTACCTCTACGAGAAGCGCCTCCTGCACGGGCTGCGCGACGCGGGAACGCCGACCGAGCTCATCCGGCTCGGCGGCTCCTTCCCCGATCCCACACCCGACGACCACGCACAGGCCGCGGCGGCACTGGCGGCGGTGCCGCCGGATCGTCCGCTGATCGTCGACGGGTTCGTCTTCGGCTCCCTCTCGCCCGAGGCTCTCGCGGCCATCGCCGCCCCGGTCGTCGGGATGGTGCACCATCCGCTCGCCCTCGAGGAGGGTCTCACCGCGGAGCGGCGCCGGTACCTCTTCGAGACCGAGCGGGCCAATCTCCGTCGCGCCGACGCCGTGCTCGTCCCCAGCCCGCACACCCGGCGCATGCTCGTGTCGGAATACGGCGCGGACCCGGAGCGGATCACGGTCGCGCGACCCGGCACCGATCGGCCGACGGGGGTACGCGCGCCGAGTGATCCGCCGCTCGTGCTGTCGGTCGGCATCCAGCACCCCCGCAAGGGACACGACGTGCTGCTGCGCGCCCTCGCACGCGTGACGGATGCGCCCTGGCGCGCCGTGATCGTCGGGTCCGCGTGGGACCCGGCCCACGCCGCCGAGTTGGCGCGTCTGCGCGGCGAACTCGGACTCGAGGGTCGTGTGCGGCTGGCCGGCGCCGTCTCGGATGCCGAGCGCGACGCCCTCGCGCGCGAGGCGGCGGTCTTCGCACTCGCGACACGGTACGAGGGCTACGGACTGGTGTTCGACGAGGCCCTCGCCCGCGGCCTGCCGATCGTGTCGTGCCGCACCGGCGCCGTGCCCGACACGGTGCCCGCCGATGCGGGACTGCTGGTTCCACCCGAGGATCCGGCCGCCTTCGCCGACGCGCTGCGCATCCTGCTCGCCGATCCGGCCCGCCGAGCGGACATGTCCGCGGCCACGGCGCGCGCGGGGCGTGCCCTGCCGTCCTGGCACGACACCGCCCTCACCGCCCAGCGCCTGCTCGCCAGCCTCACCCACCCCTGACCCAGCCGCCCCCAGCCCCAGCCCAGCATCCAGCCCCACGCGTGCATGTCGGAGAATCACGCGAATGTCGGATGATTTGTCCCGGATTCTCCGACATCGGCACGATTCTCCGACATCGGAGGCGGGCCCGAGGCCAGCAGGCAGCCGGGCCAGGCGGGGCTGGGCTGGGCGGGTGGGATGAGGCAGCCGAGGCCCGGCCCGAGGCAGCCGTGCGGCCGGGCAGCCGAGCCCGCCCGGGCGGGTGCAACCGGCGGCAGGATCAGGCGATGCGGGTGCCGCGCGGCAGACGGCCCGCGGGCGTGCGGGTGCGTGCCCAGGCCCACGCCAGGAGTTCGCCGGCGAGGACGATCTGCAGTCCGAGGCCGACGAACCAGCTCGGCACCGACTGGGCGACGACCTCCTCGGGGGTCTGGTAGTCCTGCTCGGTCCATGACAGCGGCGCGCACTCGTCCCACTGAGTCTCCAGCTCGGGCGGTTGCTGCGCGTAGGCGATGCCCGTCTTCAGCTGCGAGAAGACGTCCTGGGGGTTGCCGTTCGCGTCGAACCGGCCGGGCGCGGCGTCGCCGAGGATGACGAACGGGTTGGGCGCGAGCATCCACCAGACCCGATCGAAGCGCGGTGTCTCGGAGGTGTATGTCTCCCACTCACCGCACTCGATGTCTTCGTTGCAGGGATACGCCGCCGTCGAGGACTGCCCCGGCGCGCACGGCGGATCGTCGTTCGGCCCCACCGACGACCAGTCGTAGGTGCGGGTCTGATGCGTCGTCTCGGTGCGGATGGTCGCCCCCGCGAGCGCGAACGCGATCAGCGTGCCGATCACGAGCGCGGCGACCACGAGGTACGCGGTCGCCACCGAGAAGAGCGGGCGGGACAGGATGCCGCTGAGGGCCACCCCGATCGCGGCGAGCACGCCGATCTCAACTACGAGAACGGCCAGCGAGATCATGACGGTGAGGGGGTCGACACCGCCGGCGAACGTCGCGATCACGAGGAAGGGCACGGACACCGCGACGAAGGCGAGACCGGCGATCCAGGCGGCGAGGAACTTGCCGATGACGATCTCACCCGTGGTGGCGAGGGTCACCTGCACGGGCGCGAGGGTCGCTGCCTCCCGGTCGCCGTTGATCGCGTTCCCGCTGAAGGTGGGAGAGACGAGCACGACCAGGAGCAGCGTGAACGCCACGACCGTGGAGTAGATGGCGGCGCCGGGCTCCGGCACCCACTGCCACCCCAGGAACGACAGCACGCTGACGATGACCAGGAGCAGGGCGAAGACGCTCAGCAGCACGTACCACGCGACACTGCGGGTGCGCTGGGTCAGCTCGAGGCGGATGAGCGTGCCGAGCCGCTGCGCGTTCATGCGACATTTCCTTCGTCGCGGTCCGCTTCTTCGTCGCCGTCCGCGCGGTCGGGCGCGGCATCCGCATCGCGGCTCAGCTCGAGGAACGCGCGCTCGAGGTCGCCGTGCGCGGGGGCGAACTCGGCCACCGGCACCCCGGTGCCGACGATGCGGGCGAGGGCCTCGGCTGCCGCCGCCTCCCCCGCGAACGGCACCACGAGCTCTCGACGGTCGAACCCGACGGTGAACGGCTCGATGCCGAGGGCCGCGGCGACCGGCTCGATCGCCTTCTTGGGATCCCCCACGACGCGGATGCGCCAGGGCGTCGTCGCGGTCGAGCCCTCGCGCGGCGGTGCACTCACGGTGCGTCCCTCCACCAGGAACACCGCGTCGTCGGCGATCTCCTCCAGCTCGCTGAGGATGTGGCTGGAGACGAGCACCGTGCGCCCCTCCGCCGCGAACCGACGCAGCAGCACCCGCAGGTGGATCCGAGCCTGCGGGTCCAGGCCCGAGGCCGGCTCGTCCAGGAGCAGCACCGGAGGGTCGTGCACCAGGGCGCGCGCGAGGCCGAGCCGCTGCTTCTGCCCCCGCGACAGCACACGCGCCGGCGCATCGGCGAGCGCGGCGAGGTCGACCTCGTGGATCAGGTGCTCCGCGCGGGCGGCGGCCGCATCCGCCGGCATCCCGTACAGCCGGGCGGTGACGATGAGGGTCTCCCGCGAGGTGAGGCTTCCCCACGCGCCGAGGGCGTCCGGCATCCATCCGAGCCGACCGCGAACGGCCTGCGCATCGACGGCGGGGTCGAGGCCGGCGATGCGGATGGAGCCGGCGTCGGGCGCCAGGAGCGAGGCGAGCATGAGCAGCAGCGTCGTCTTCCCCGACCCGTTCGGACCGACGAGCGCCGTCACCCGGCCTGGAGCGGCCGTGAAGCCGACGTCGCGCACCGCGTGCACGGTGCCGAACGAGCGGCGCAGATCTGACACGACGATGCCGCCGGCATCATCCTGATGCGTTTCCCCCATGACCAGCACCCTACGCATCCGTCCCCCGCCTGGTCGGACAATCGGCCCGATGTCGGAGGATGCGGCGGGAACCCTCCGACATCGGCGCGATTCTCCGACATCGGCGGCCCGGGCTGGGGCGCGCTCAGTCGCGGAAGGGTCAGCGACGGACGGGTCAGGCGCGGAAGACCTCGACGCCGAGGTCGGGATGGTCGACGAAGACGCCGTCGACGCCGGCGTCGCGCAGCAGAGTCCACTCCGCACGCCAGTCGCCGTGCGCGGCGCGACCGCCGCCGGTGCGGAACCGCCGGGTGAGGAAGGCGTTCTCGGGGCGGCACGTCCACGTGAAGACCGACAGGCCCCGGGCGTGTGCGTCGACGACGACCCGGGGTCGGTTCAGCGCAGGCACGACGGAACTGCCGGCGTGGCCGAGCGCGTTGGACGCGAGCAGCATCCGCTTGTGCACGCTGATGCCGTCGACAGCGCCGACAAGGCGATCGAGACCCTCCGGCTCGGCGAAGGAAGCGAAGGTGGGCGCTGCCGACCCGTCCCGCGCCACGAGATCGGCGGGCTTGCCGGATGCATCGAGCAGCAGCACGGATGCCGCCGCCAGTCCGCGCTCGTGGAGGTCGGTCAGCACGGTCGGCTCGAAAGACTCGACGGTGAGCGGCGGTGTACCGTCGGTCCACCCTGCCGCGGCGAGTTCGGCGACCACGAGGGAAGCGACATCCCACCCGAGTGAGGCGAAGTACGTCGCGTGCTTGATCTCGAGCACGACGCCGACGCGCCCGCCGCCGCGGTCGCGCACAAGATCGAGCACGTTCCGCAGGCACAGCACCGGTTCGCCGTCGTCGTGCGCCGCACTGTCGGGCCGGAGGTCGGGAAGGCGTTCCCGGCAGCGCAGGGTCGACAGTTCATCCCAGACGAAGTCCTCGACGAACCAACCGGTCCACGCCACCCCGTCGATCGTCTTGGTGGTGCGCCGGTCGGCGAACTCCGGGCGCTCCGCCACGTCGGTGGTTCCGGAGATCTCGTTCTCGTGCCGCACCACGAGCACGCCGTCGCGCGAGACGACGACGTCCGGCTCGACCGCGTCGACGCCCTGGGCGAGCGCGAGCTCATACGACGACCGCGAGTGTTCGGGGCGATAGCCGGGCGCGCCGCGGTGGCCGATCACGAGGGGACGGGGCACGGGATCAGGCTACGCGTGCCAGGGCCGCGGCCGCGGATCAGGCCCGGGAGAAGCATCCGTTCATAGCCCTCTCACAGCCGCCTACTCCCGCGGAATAGCGCGGTTCGGTTAGTGTTGGACAACAGCACGATGCTGTGAAACCCCGCGACTTTGGAGTGTGAGAGCAGTGGCCCTCAACAACCCCGCATTCAACAACCCGGCGTTCCAGGACCCGCGCGCCGTGCAGAGCTACCCGGGAGGTGCGAACGCGGCGAACCTCGGCGGCCCGACGCAGTTCGCCACCGCGCAGCGCGCCGGCACCGACGCCGCCGCCCAGGCGAACCTCGAGGGCATGTACTCCGCCCCGTCGGCCGGTTCGACCGACACCGGCCGCATGACGATCGAAGACACGGTCGCCAAGACCATCGGCCTGTTCGCGATCCTCGTGGTCGGCGCCGTGGCCGGCTGGATCTGGACGATGGCTCCGGTCACCGCACAGAACCCCAACCCGACCGTGCTGCCGATGATCGTCGGTGGGCTGGTCGGATTCGTCCTGTCGCTCGTGGTGATCTTCACCTCGCGCAAAAAGGTGCGCCCGGGCCTGATCTTCGCCTACGCCGCAGCCGAGGGACTGTTCGTGGGCGGCATCTCGGCGTTCTTCGAATTCATCTGGCCGGGAATCGTCACACAGGCGACCCTCGCCACCCTCGTCGTCGTCGGCGTCACGCTGGCCCTGTTCGCCAGCGGCAAGATCCGTGCGTCCAAGCGCGCCACCAAGATCTTCCTCATCGCGATGGTCGGCTACCTCGTCTTCTCGCTCGTGAACGTCGGCCTCATGCTGTTCGGCGTCACCGACAACGCGTTCGGTCTGCGCAGCGAGACGATCTTCGGCATCCCGCTCGGCCTCATCCTCGGTGTGCTCGTGGTGATCATGGCGGCGTACTCCCTGGTGCTCGACTTCGACCAGATCCAGCAAGGCGTCCGCAACGGCGTCCCGCGTCAGATGGGCTGGCTGGGCGGCTTCGGCATCATGGTCACCGTCGTGTGGCTCTACGTCGAGATCCTCCGCATGATCGCGATCATCCGCGGCAGCAACTGACCCCCATCCGCGCACGAAGGGCCGTCCCAACCGGGGCGGCCCTTCGTCGTCCGCCGCTCCTCCTTTCTCCATCGCGGTCCTAACTCAGGCTGCGCGAGGCGAGAGCTGCGGAATCGACGCCGATTCCGCACCCCGGCATGCGCCGAGCCTGAGTTAGGGCACACCGCGCCGCTGCCGTCGACCAGCCGGCCGCCGCCCCGTCCCCGGAGGCAGGCGCCGGTGACCGCCCCGACAAGCCGGCCTCACCCGCCCCGGCAAGACGGCCTCACCGGGCGCCCGAACCCCGACAAGCCGGCCTCACCCGCCCCCCGGCACCTGAACCCGGCGCGCCTGCCTCACCCGCCCCCGGCACCTGAACCGGGCGCCCGCCCCAGCAAGACGGCCTCACCCGCCCCCACGTGCCCGAACCACGGCGCACGGCGCCTACCTCGCCCGCCGCCTACGTGCCCGAACTCAGGCTGAGAGAGAAGACGGCACCGGTGGGAGAGGGAATCCAGGGCCTCGCCTGCGCACCGAGCCTGAGTTAGGACACGGGGCAGGCCGGGCTGCAGCAGGCGCGTGGGCAGAGGTACGCGCGTGGGCACAGGCGGGGGCGGGAGGCAAGCGGTGGCCGCGGCGAGGCGGGCCGAGTAGCGTCCGGCGTATGACACCCGCGAAGAGCCCGGCCGAGGTGATCGACGTCGACGGCACCGACGTGCGGATCACGAGCCCCGACAAGGTGGTCTTCCCGCAAGCCGGCCTGACGAAGATCGACATCGTGCGGTACTACCTCGCCGTCGCCGACGGCGCTCTGCGGGGCGCGGCCGGACGCCCGATGGTGCTCAAGCGCTTCCCCCGCGGCATCGACGTCGAACCCTTCTTCCAGAAGCGCGTGCCCGAGAACCACCCGCTGTTCATCGACACCGCCACCCTCCACTACGCCCGCGGAACCTCGGCTGAGGAGGCCGTGATCCGGGATGCGGCCGGGCTCGCCTGGGTTGCGAACCTCGGATGCCTCGACCTCAACCCCCACCCCGTGCGGGCCGAAGACCTCGACCATCCCGATGAGCTCCGCATCGATCTGGACCCCATGCCGGGGGTGGAATGGGCGCAGATCGTGGATGTCGCCTTCGTCGCCCGCGACGTGCTCGACGACGTGGGCCTGGCCGGCTGGCCCAAGACGAGCGGCTCCCGCGGGATGCACATCCTCGTTCGCATCACGCCCTCGTGGGACTACGCCGCGGTTCGCCGGGCCGCCGAGACGATCGCCCGCGAGGTCGAGAACCGGGCGCCCGGCCTGGCGACGGCTCGCTGGTGGAAGGAGGAGCGCGGCGAGAGCGTCTTCGTCGACTTCAACCAGAACGCCAAGGACCGTACGGTCGCCTCCGCGTACTCGATCCGGCCGGTTCCGGATGCGCGCGTGTCGACGCCGCTGCACTGGGACGAGGTGCGGGAACGTCGCCCGGCCGAGTTCACCGCCCGCACCGTGCCCGAGCGTTTCGCGCAGATCGGCGACCCGCACGACGGCATCGACGCCGCCGCCGGGGACCTCACCGCCCTGCTGCGACTCGCCGATGACCTGGGTCCCGCGGAGAAACCGCCGCGGCGCACCGACGGTTCCGGACGGCGGGCATAGACGATGCCGCTCATCGAGGTGGCCCGCACGAAGACCAAGCCCGAGGCGCAGGATGCGCTCGAGACGTGGCGATCATCACACCCCGCCGCGGCCGCCCAGCTGCACCCGGCAGACGTGCTCATCGACGGGATGCGCGGCTCGAGTTCGCTCTGGTACCGCGTCCGGGTGAACCTGCAGCACGTCGACGAGGCCGATCGACCCCCGCAGGAGGAACTGATCGCCACGTATGACCCATGGGCCGGGCGCAACAACAGCCCGAGCCCTTGAACCGGCAGCGCGGGAGCGAGATGCTGGAAGCACCCACCGGGAAAGGAGCAGAAACATGACTTCCGCCCCGCACCACCTCAGCACCGCCGAGTGCTGGACGCGCATCGAGGGCGAGAGCGTCGGGAGGCTCGCGATCATCCGCGACGACGGCGGCCCCGACCTCTTCCCCGTCAACATCGCCGCGCACGAAGGCGCGGTCTACTTCCGCACCGCCTCGGACACGAAGGTGGTGCGCCTGACGACGCACCCGGCCTCAGCCTTCGAAGTCGACGGTCACGACGATGACGGCTGGTGGAGCGTCGTGCTGCGCGGTCGAGCCGAACGGGTCGGCGACGCGACGGAGATCGAGCGCAGCGGCGTCTCGCGCCTGCTGACGGCCAGTCCGCGCTACAAGCCGCACGTGTTCCGCCTGACGCCGGTGACGATCACGGGCCGACGATTCGCCGACCGCGACGTCGTGAGAGCGCCCTCCCGCACGATGGTGGTCGACGAGGAGACGGGTGCACCGGCGGAGAGCCAGGTGCCACAGCACCCGCACGAGCGGCACGAGCGCCCCACGACCATCCCCTCTCACCGGCCGTGGCGCGACAGCTCATGAGGCCGTCGCCCACCGCGGCTCTGTCACGGGGCGACACACTCTTCGCCCCGCTCTCCGCCGACGCTAACGTGGCGGTATCGCGGCGATCCGGGCGGTCCCGGGCGACGGTTCATACCCGATCGCGTTGCGGGTTCGACTCCCGCCGTCGCGTCTGAAGCCGTCTCGGGAGATCTCGATACGTCGGCTTCGCCGCCTACTCGATCGGAGTCGCAGGAGCCTCAACGCCGCTTTGCGGCAGTGACCCGCCTCGACTCACTCCCACTCGGCCGCTGGCGCGACCGAGTGCCACCGCATCCGTCTCGAGTGGGAGCTCACTCCCACTCGATGGTCCCCGGCGGCTTGGACGTCACATCCAGCACCACGCGGTTGATCTCGCACACCTCGTTCGTGATGCGGTTGGAGATCTTCGACAGCACGTCGTAGGGCAGGCGGGTCCAGTCGGCGGTCATCGCGTCTTCGCTCGAGACCGGTCGCAGCACGATCGGATGCCCGTACGTGCGGCCGTCTCCCTGCACGCCGACCGAGCGCACGTCGGCCAGGAGCACCACCGGGCACTGCCAGATCTCCCCGTCGAGCCCCGCCTTCGTCAGCTCCTCGCGGGCGATGGCGTCGGCGTCACGCAGGATCTCGAGGCGGTCAGCGGTGACCTCACCCACGATGCGGATGCCGAGGCCGGGCCCCGGAAACGGCTGGCGGGCGACGATGACCTCGGGCAGCCCGAGCTCGCGTCCGATCGCACGCACCTCATCCTTGAACAGGGTGCGCAACGGTTCGACGAGCTCGAACTGCAGGTCTTCGGGAAGCCCGCCGACGTTGTGGTGACTCTTGATGTTGGCCGCGCCCGTGCCCCCGCCGGACTCGACGACGTCGGGATAGAGCGTGCCCTGCACGAGGAAGCGGATGGGCTCGCCGTCGGCAGCCGCCTCGGCGACGAGGTCGGCCTGCGCCTTCTCGAACGAGCGGATGAACTCGCGCCCGATGATCTTGCGCTTCTCCTCCGGGTCGCTCACGCCCTCGAGCGCACGCAGGAACTGCTCACGAGCGTCGACGGTCACGAGACGCACACCGGTGGAGGCCACGTAATCCTGCTCGACCTGCTCGCGCTCGCCCTTGCGCAGGAGCCCGTGGTCGACGAAGACGGCGACGAGCTGGTCCCCGACCGCCTCGTGCACGAGAGCCGTCGACACGGCTGAGTCCACGCCGCCCGACAGCGCCGACAGCACGCGGCCGGTGCCGACCTGCGCGCGGATCTTCTCGACCTGCTCGGCGATGACGTTGCCGCTGTTCCAGTCGGCGGGAAGGCCGGCCGCCTTGTGCAGGAAGTTCTCCAGCACCGCCTGGCCGTGGTCGGAGTGCTTGACCTCGGGATGCCACTGCACGCCGTACATGCGGCGCTCGTCGTTGCCGAAGGCGGCCACGGGGGTGGCATCGGTGGAGGCGAGCACGTCGAAGCCTTCGGGCGCACGGGAGACCTGGTCGCCATGGCTCATCCACACGTTCTGCGAGGCCGGCTGGCCGCCCAGTAGAACGCCGCCGTCGCCGAAGAGCGCCGCATCCGTCGCGCCGTACTCGCGCAGGCCCGTGTTCGCAACCTCGCCGCCGAGCGTGCGGGCCATCACCTGGAATCCGTAGCAGATGCCGAGCGTCGGAACCCCGAGGTCGAACACGCCGGCATCGAGCGAGGGCGCGCCCTCCTCGTACACCGACGAGGGACCGCCGGAGAGGATGATGCCGAGCGGCTCGCGCGCGGCGATCTCCTCGGCCGTGGCGGTGTGCGGGACGATCTCGCTGTAGACGCCGGCCTCGCGCACGCGGCGGGCGATGAGCTGGGCGTACTGGGCACCGAAGTCGACGACGAGCACCGGGCGGAACTCGGTGTCACCCTCGATCGACGGGCTCGTGTCGGCGCCGTCGAACGTATCGGTGCGATCGATGTGGTCGGGGGATTCTGTCACCGGTGGTTCTCCGTCGGAATCTCGTGGGTCAGCGTCGAGTGCGCGGCATGGGTGTGGAGCTCGTCGTCTTCACGCTGTCGCAGGTAGGCCCTCACCTCGCGCGCGACGCGGGCCTCCATGAAGAACGACAGCAGCGGCACGATGCCGCCGAGGGCCAGCACGATGAAACGGCCGAAGCGCCAGCGCATGAGGCTCCAGATGCGGAAGCACGCGAACAGGTACACGACGTAGAACCAGCCGTGCGCCACGAGGATGAACAGGGAGATGTTCAGCCCGTCGCCGGTGGAGACCATCTCGCAGTCGTTGGTCATCGGCGCGAACAGCGACCACCACTGGCAATCGGCACCGGGGATGACCGTCGCGAACCACAGCGCTCCGCCGGACCCGCCGGCGAACAGCTCGACGTGCAGCGGCGTGTACTTGAGGATCATCTCGGCGACCAGCAGCAGCAGGCCGACACCGGTGATGATCGACGCCACCTGGTAGAACTTCAGAGCGCCGCGGATCGCCGGGAACGAGGAGAGCTTCGGGGCGCGCGGCATGCATCGATTCTAGTCGGCGCCTCAGACACCCCGTTCCGCGCTACGCAGCCGCGGCATCCTCGAGGTCTTCGACCTCCTTCTCCCACGCATCGCGCGCCAGGCGGTACCACATGTAGAACGCGAAGCCCGCGAAGATCGCCCATTCGGCGGCGTAGAAGATGTTGAGCCAGTTCACACCGGATCCCTGATCGGGCGGGCGCGTGGTGATCTGCTGCAGGGGCTCGGATGCCGTCTCCGACACCAGGTACGGACGGTACACGTCGATGCCGTCCGCGTCGCTCCACCGGCTGAGAAGCGCGGCCGGCGACATGCGGGTGAGGGTGAGGGGATCCGCGCTCTGCGGCGGCGGGACGGGCCCCTCGTCGGAGATGAGCCGGCCGGTGAGTGCGAGCGCCGCGGCATCGTTCGGTCGTTCAGCCGCATCCTCGGACAGCTGCTCTGCGGCGGCGAGCGCCTCCTCCTCGGTGGCCGCCCACCCGACGGCGACCGCCAGCGACGTCGGCGCCTCGGCGGTCGCGACGCGGAACTGACCCGTCACCCAGTAGCCCTCCACACCGTCGTTGTAGCGCGAGGAGACGACGATGTAGTCGTCGGGGACGAACGCGCCGGTCACGGTCACCCGCTGCCCGACGAGCGGCTCGGGCAGGTACTCCCCCGGCTGCACGACGTCGTCGATGGGCTGCACCTGCTCGGTGAC
>NZ_DEPK01000166.1:8816-17750 GCF_002358725.1 Microbacterium sp. UBA3394 | reverse complement strand
GCGAACACGCCCGCCACCACCAGGCACAGGGCCAGCACGCCGAGCCAGCGCGGGCGCAGCATGACCTCGCGCAGCGTCGGCGGGAAGACCTCCGGTGGTGCCGGGTGCGGGTCGGCGGTGGTCATCCGGCCTGATACGGCGCCACGACGACCTCGCAGCGCTGGAATTCCTTCAGGTCTGAGTACCCGGTCGTGGCCATCGACTTCTTCAAGGCGCCGATGAGGTTGACCGTGCCGTCGGCGACCGGAGCCGGACCGTACAGCACCGACTCGAGGTCGGCGAGCTGGTTCACGGCCACGCGGCGTCCGCGGGGCAGCTTCGGGTGATGCGCCTCCGGGCCCCAGTGGTACCCGAGGCCGGGGGCATCGGTCGCGCGCGCGAGAGCGACGCCGAGCATGACCGCATCCGCCCCCATCGCGAGAGCCTTGACGAGGTCGCCCGAGGTTCCCACCCCGCCGTCGGCGATCACGTGCACGTAGCGGCCGCCGGACTCGTCGAGATAGTCGCGACGGGCGCCGGCGACGTCGGCGAGCGCCGTGGCCATGGGTGCGTGGATGCCGAGGGTGGCGCGGGTGGACGAGCTCGCGCCCCCGCCGAAGCCCACGAGCACACCGGCGGCGCCGGTGCGCATCAGGTGGAGGGCGGCGGTGTACGTCGCCGCACCGCCGACGATGACCGGCACGTCGAGGTCGTAGATGAACTTCTTCAGGTTCAGCGGCGCCGCCACCGATGACACGTGCTCGGCCGAGACGGTGGTGCCGCGGATGACGAAGAGGTCGACCCCGGCCGCGACGACGGTCTCGTAGAGCTCCTGCGTGCGCTGCGGCGTGAGGGAACCGGCGACGGTCACACCGGCCGCGCGGATCTCGGAGAGTCGATCCCGCACCAGTTCCGGCTGGATCGGTGCGGCATACAGCTCCTGCATGCGACGGGTCGCCTGGTCGTCCGGCAGCGACGCGATCTCGGCGAGGAGCGGCTCGGGGTCGTCGTAGCGAGTCCACAGCCCCTCGAGGTCGAGCACGCCGAGTCCGCCGAGCTGGCCGAGCATGATCGCGGTCTTGGGGCTCACCACCGAGTCCATCGGCGCGCCGATGACGGGGATGTCGAAGGAGAACGCGTCGATGGTCCACGCGGTCGAGACGTCCTCCGGGTTGCGCGTGCGGCGCGAGGGGACGACGGCGAGGTCGTCGAACGTAAACGCGCGGCGGGCCCGCTTGGCGCGGCCGATCTCGATCTCCATGCTCACCGGGCCAGCCTACCCGCCCGCCCGCCGCATCCCTCTGCCCCCGGCGCCTTTGCCGCCTCGGCCGGCGCTGCCGCATCCAGCCGCCGGGCATCCCTGCCCCGCGCCCGCCGCACCCCCCGCCGCCCGCCCGCCGCATCCGGCCGCCGGGCGCATCCCCTCCCCCGCCGATGTCGGAGAAACGGGCCGATGTCGGAGGATTCGCCGCGAATCGTCCGACATCGACGCGATTCTCCGACGATGCGGCGGCAGAGAATGTCGCGGCAGACGCGGGCGGTCAGGCGCCGCGGGCGGGGCAGACGCGGGCGGGTCAGGCGGCCGAGTAGCGCCCGGAGGCTTCGGCGCGGGCGCGCTTCTTCGCCGCCTCCTCGTCGCGGTTCTTCGGCGGCGCACTGGTCACGAGGTCGTCCAGCAGGTGCTGCGTGGCATGAGCGATGTCGGCTACGGCGCGGTCGAACGCCTCGCGGTTCGCCTGCGACGGCTTCGTCGTCCCGGCGATCTTGCGCACGTACTGCAGCGCGGCGGCGTGCACTTCGTCGCTCGTCGCCGCGGGCTCGAAGTTGTGGAGCGTGTGGATGTTCCGGCACATGCCGCCGACTGTACGCCGGTGTCGCCCGCTGTCGCACGGGGTGGAACGTCGGAGAATCGGTCCGATGTCGGAGGATCCTGTGCAAATCGTCCGACATCGGCGCGAATCTCCGACATCGGGCCTCGCGGCGCGGGCTCCGGGCCTCGCGGCGCGGGCTCCGGGCCTCGCGGCGCGGCGCCGCGAGCGCGCGAGGTCAGCGCTTGTAGTTGGGCGCCTCGACGACGATCTGCACGTCGTGCGGGTGCGACTCCTTCAGCCCCGCCGAGGTGATGCGCACGAACTTCCCCTTGGCCTTCAGCTCGTCGATCGTGCGCGCGCCGACGTAGAACATCGACTGACGGAGGCCGCCGACCAGCTGGTAGGCGACCGCGGAGACGGGGCCGCGGTAGGCGACCTGCCCCTCGATCCCCTCCGGAATCAGCTTGTCGTCGTTGGGCACATCGGCCTGGAAGTAGCGGTCCTTCGAGTACGACGTCTTCTTGCCGCGTGTCTGCAGGGCGCCGAGGGAACCCATCCCGCGATAGAGCTTGAACTGCTTGCCGCCCTGGAAGACGACCTCGCCCGGCGACTCGTCGGTTCCGGCCAGGAGCGACCCGATCATGACGCTCTCCGCACCGGCGACGAGGGCCTTGGCGATGTCACCGGAGTACTGCAGGCCGCCGTCGGCGATGACCGGGATGCCTGCCTCGCGCGCCGCCAGCCAAGCCTCGTAGATCGCCGTCACCTGGGGCACGCCGACACCGGCGACGATGCGCGTGGTGCAGATGGACCCCGGGCCGACACCGACCTTCACCGCGTCGACGCCCGCGTCGATGAGCGCCTGTGCACCCTCCCGGGTCGCGACGTTTCCGCCGATGACGTCGATGTGGTCGAACGACCGATCGCCCTTGATGCGCCGCACCATCTCGATCACGCCCGCCGACTGGCCGTTCGCGGTGTCGACGACGACGACGTCGACACCCGCGTCGCGGAGGGCCTCGGCGCGTTCCCACGCGTCGCCGAAGAAGCCGATCGCCGCGCCGACGCGCAGGCGGCCGTGCTCGTCCTTGGTCGCCAGCGGATACTTCTCGCTCTTGTCGAAGTCCTTGATGGTGATGAGGCCGGCGAGCTTGCCCTCGTCGTCGATGAGCGGCAGCTTCTCGACGCGGTGCTCGGCGAACAGGGCGATGACCTCGTTCGCGCCGATGCCCACGTTCCCGGTGACCAGGCCATCGCTCGTCATGACGTCTCTCACGAGAGTGGTCTGACGCTCGAAGCCCGACACGAAGCGCATGTCGCGGTTGGTNNCATCTCGATCACGCCCGCCGACTGCCCGTTGGCGGTGTCGACCACGACGACGTCGACACCCGCGTCACGGAGGGCCTCGGCGCGCTCCCACGCATCCCCGAAGAAGCCGATCGCCGCGCCGACGCGCAGCCGACCGTGCTCGTCCTTGGTCGCGAGCGGGTACTTCTCGCTCTTGTCGAAGTCCTTGATGGTGATGAGGCCGGCGAGCTTGCCCTCGTCGTCGATGAGCGGCAGCTTCTCGACGCGGTGCTCGGCGAACAGGGCGATGACCTCGTTCGCGCCGATGCCCACGTTCCCGGTGACCAGGCCCTCGCTCGTCATGACGTCTTTCACGAGAGTGGTCTGACGCTCGAAGCCCGACACGAAGCGCATGTCGCGGTTGGTCACGATGCCCACCAGACGCCCCTCGGCGTCGACGACCGGCAGACCCGAGATGCGGTACTGCGCGCACAGCCCGTCGACCTCTTCGATCGTGGCCTCGGGCGTTGTCGTGATCGGGTCGGTGATCATTCCCGACTCGCTGCGCTTGACGCGGTCGACCATCGCCGCCTGGTCGGCGATCGACAGGTTCCGGTGGATGATCCCGATGCCGCCCTCCCGCGCGATCGCGATCGCGAGGCGCGTCTCGGTGACGGTGTCCATCGCGGCGGAGATGAGCGGGGTGGCCACGGTGATGCGGCGAGTGACCCGGCTGGAGGTGTCCGCCTCGCTCGGGATGACGTCGGTGTGTCCCGGCAGCAGCAGGACGTCGTCGTAGGTCAGTCCGACGAAGCCGAAGGGGTCGTGGTGCTCCATGGGTCCTCCTGCGCCCGTCGCCGTCGGGCGCGTGCAGATCGGGGTGACGGCGTGTCGATCCGAGAATTCTCGACTCGTCGATTCTAAGGCGCGCGCAACCCGTCGCATTCCCGGCACCCCTACGGGGTGGGAGCGCTCGATCCGGGCGCATCGCGGGAGCGCTTCCGCGGTTCGAGATCAAAACGAGATGCAGGCCACGAATGTGTCGTTGGCCCGAAACAACGACGACACATTACGCTCGTACCGTCGATCATCACGGCCGATGCGACCTGAAGCTTCGGCGCGCTGGTGTGCCGAGCTGGGAGGTTCAGTGAGTCCTTCGACCACGATCGCGACACCTCGATCGCGCCTACAGGCGTTATCGGTCGTCATCGGCCTGATGCTGGCGCTGCTGGGCGTCTTCGCCGCGTCCGCGCCGGCGAGCGCCGCGGAGGGCGACCCCTACCGCATCAGCGGGAACGTCCAGCTGGACGGCGAGCCGCTGCCCGGCATCATCCTCGTCATCGACGGCCCCGGCGGCGCGCAGGAGGTGGAGACCGACGAGAACGGCCAGTGGAGCGTTCAGGTCCCCGAGCGCGGTGACGAGAACGAGTACACCGTCACCCTCGACGAGAACTCCCTCCCCGAGGGCATCGCGGTCGTCGACCCTGAGGACGACACCCCGAACGTGCTCGAGGTGGTCGTGGGCCCCGGCGGGTTCGCGGCGGTCAACTTCTTCATCGGAGAGGGCGAGCGCAACGTCACCTCCTTCTTCGACCAGCTGGTGCAGCGCGTCGTGCAGGGGATCAGCTTCGGCCTGATGCTCGCCCTTGCCGCCGTGGGCCTCACCCTCGTCTACGGCACGACCGGCATCTCGAACTTCGCCCACGGCGAGATGGTGACCTTCGGCGCCATCGTCGCCTTCGTGCTGGTCGGTCCCGCGAGCCTCGCCCTCCCGTGGTGGCTGGGCTATCCCCTCGCGGTGGTGCTGAGCGCGGCTCTGGGACTGGTGATGGATGCGGCGCTGTGGCGACCGCTCCGCAGACGCCGGGTCGGCGTGGTGCAGCTGATGATCGTCAGCATCGGCCTCTCCCTCGCCCTGCGGTACACCTTCCAGTTCTTCATCGGCGGCGGCACCGCACAGCTCCCGGGCGCCTCGGCCCCCAAGATCCCGCTGTTCGGCGCGGTGCAGATGAGCGTGATCGACATGGCGTCGATCGTCATCTCCATCGTCGTGATCGTCATCTTCGCCTTCTGGCTCACCCGCTCGCGGATCGGAAAGGCGACCCGGGCGATCTCCGACAACCCGTCTCTGGCGGCCGCATCCGGCATCGACGTCGACTACGTCGTGCGCGTGGTGTGGGTGCTCGCCGGAGCGCTCGCGGGCCTCGCCGGCATCCTCTACGCGTACTACCGCCCCGGAATCCGCTGGGACATGGGTGCGCAGCTGCTGCTGCTGATGTTCGCGGCGGTCGTCCTCGGCGGCCTCGGCACGGCATACGGCGCGCTCATCGGCGCGCTGATCGTCGGCATCGTCGTGGAGGCGTCGAGCCTGTGGATCCCGGCGGACCTCAAGTTCGCCAGCGGACTGTTCATCCTGATCGTGATCCTGTTGTTCCGACCACAGGGCATCCTCGGTCGACGCGAGAGAATAGGTTAGGCGCAGACCATGGACTGGCTTCAGATCCTCTCCAACTCGGCAAGCTCGATCCTGAGCCCCGCCACGATCGGCTACGCCCTCGCGGCGCTCGGTCTGGCGATGCACTTCGGCTACGGCGGCCTGATCAACATGGGCATCGCCGGCTTCATGGCCATCGGCGCCTACGGCTATGCGATCTCCGTCCTCACCTTCGGGCTCCCGTGGTGGCTCGCGGCGATCCTGGGGCTGGTGGCCGCGGCGATCTTCGCGCTCATCCTCGGTATTCCGACCCTCCGACTGAGAGGCGACTACCTCGCGATCGTCACGATCGCCGCCGCGGAGGTCGTGCGACTGCTGTTCCTCACGACCGCCTTCGACGACGTCACCGGCTCGGCCGACGGACTGAGCGGGTATCACGCGAGCTTCCGGGCATCGAACCCGATCCCCGACGGCACGTACGGCTTCGGCCCGTGGATGTACAACGAGACCCAGTGGTGGGTGCGCATCATGGGGCTGCTCACCCTCGCTTTCGCGGTGCTGGTGGTGTGGATGCTGACCCACAGCCCCTGGGGACGTGCCCTGAAGGGCATCCGTGAAGACGAGGACGCCGTGCGCTCGCTCGGGAAGAACGTCTTCGCCTACAAGATGCAGACCCTCGTGCTCGGTGGCGTGATCGCCGCCGCGGGAGGCATCGTCTACGCCCTGCCGGCGGCCATCAGCCCCGGCGTGTACGTGACGTCGCTGACGTTCTTCGTATGGACCGCGCTCCTGCTCGGTGGCGCCGCCACCGTGTTCGGTCCGCTCCTCGGGTCGCTCATCTTCTGGGTGCTGCAGACCTTCCTCTCCAACGTCCTTCCCGCGATGGCCTCGGCCGGTCTGCTGTTCGGCATGTCGGCCATCCAGGCGGCGACGCTGCGATTCATCCTCGTGGGCGTGGCCCTGATGCTGCTGGTGATCTTCATGCCGCAGGGCCTGCTCGGCAACAAGAAGGAGCTGACCTTTGTCAAGTGATACGCCGGCAGGCGCCGAGCCGCCCACGATGACCTCTCCCACGCCGCGCCCCAAGACGACGGGCCTGCATAAGGGCGACGCCGCACCGGGCTGCGCCAAGGTCGACCCGATCATCGTCGCCGACAACGTGCGCCGATCCTTCGGCGGCGTGCACGCCGTCGACGTCGACCACCTCGAGGTGCCGCGCGGGGCGATCACCGCCCTCATCGGCCCGAACGGTGCCGGAAAGACCACGCTGTTCAACCTGCTCACCGGATTCGACAAGCCCGACGAGGGCACGTGGAGCTTCGACGGACGCGATCTCGCGGGCGTTCCCGCCTACAAGGTGGCCCGGATGGGTCTCGTGCGCACCTTCCAGCTGACGAAGGCCCTGGGCCTGCTCACGGTGCTCGACAACATGAAGCTCGGCGCGACCGGCCAGCGGGGCGAGAGCTTCTGGGGCGGTCTGTTCCCGCCGCTTTGGCGCAAGCAGGACAAAGACATCGAGACCCGCGCGATGGGCATCCTGCAGAAGTTCAAGCTTGACACCAAATCGGCCGACTTCGCCGCGAGCCTCTCGGGAGGTCAGCGCAAGCTGCTCGAGATGGCGCGCTCGCTCATGACCGATCCGACGCTCGTCATGCTCGACGAGCCGATGGCCGGCGTCAACCCGGCGCTCACGCAGTCGCTGCTGGACCACATCCTCGACCTGAAGGACGAGGGGATGACGGTCCTCTTCGTCGAGCACGACATGCACATGGTGCGTCACATCGCCGACTGGGTCGTCGTGATGGCCGAGGGCAAGATCGTGGCCGAGGGCGATCCGCACTCCGTGATGCGGGACCCGGCCGTGATCGACGCCTACCTCGGCGCCCACCAGGACGTCGACCTGGGTGAGGTCACCGGCCGCATCCCGGTGCAGGGCGAGGCGGCATCGGCGTCCGGCCTGTCCAAGGCCGACATCGAGGCCGAAGCGGAAGCCGAGCTCGAGGCCGAGGAAGCCCCGAAGCGGCACCACCACGAGGAGGACGAGCGATGAGCACCGCCACGACCACCGGCACCACCGTCGTCTCCGTCGAAGACGTGCACGCCGGCTACCTGCCGGGCGTCAACATCCTCAACGGCTGCAACCTCGTCGCACACCAGGGCGAGCTGATCGGCATCATCGGACCCAACGGCGCTGGCAAGTCCACCCTTCTGAAGGCGATCTTCGGTCAGGTGAACGTGCGCAGCGGCACGGTCACTCTCGAGGGCGACGACATCACGGGTCTGAAGGCGAACAAGCTCGTCGCCCGGGGCGTGGGCTTCATCCCGCAGACGAACAACGTCTTCCCCTCCCTGACGATCGAGGAGAACCTGCAGATGGGCCTGTACCAGCGCCCGTCGGTCTACGCCGAACGGCTCGAGTTCGTCACGGGGATCTTCGCCGAACTCGGCAAGCGGCTCAAGCAGCGCGCCGGGTCGCTCTCGGGCGGCGAGCGCCAGATGGTGGCGATGAGCCGCGCACTCATGATGGACCCCAAAGTGCTGCTGCTCGACGAGCCGTCCGCCGGTCTCTCGCCTGTGCGGCAGGACGAGGCGTTCATCCGCGTCTCCGAGATCAACAAGGCCGGGGTGACGTGCATCATGGTCGAGCAGAACGCGCGCCGCTGTCTGCAGATCTGCGATCGCGGCTACGTGCTCGACCAGGGCCGCGACGCCTACACCGGTTCCGGCCGTGAGCTGCTGAACGACCCGAAGGTGACGGAGCTCTACCTGGGCACGCTCGGCGCCTGACGCGCGCCCGCCGAAGGCGTATCGTCGGCGCCATGAGCGATGACGCACGCGTGGACCTCGGCGAGTTCTCCCTGAGCCTGGCCGTGAGGGATCTGGCCGTGTCGACGGCCTTCTACGAGCGCCTCGGCTTCGAGGCGTTCGGCGGCGATGCCGCGTCGGGGTGGCGGATGCTGCGCAACGGCACGACGGTGATCGGGCTGTTCCAGGGCATGTTCGACCGGAACATCCTCACCTTCACACCCGGCTGGTCCGCCGAGGGACCGACCGAAGAGCCGTTCACCGACGTGCGCGATCTGCAGCGGACCCTTCGCGAGCACGGCGTGGAGTTCGTCGAGTCCGCCGACGAGACCGGCGACGGCCCCGCGAGCTTCACCGTGGTCGACCCGGACGGCAACCCGATCCTCGTCGACCAGCACGTGCCGCGTCCGTCCACCGGCGCCTGAGCGCGACGCTCGACCGGCCGCGACCCCGGCTCGCGCCGGTATACGGCGGGAGGCCCCGCGAGCCGAAGCTCACGGGGCCTCCGTGGGTGCGAGACGATCAGCCCTGCCAGGCGGCGTAGGTGTTGTCGTCGCCGTACTCGTAGATGCCGATCGACGCCTCGGTCGGGTCGCCGACCTCGTCGAACGTGATCGG
>NZ_DEPK01000166.1:0-8399 GCF_002358725.1 Microbacterium sp. UBA3394 | reverse complement strand
GCCACCCGAGACCTCCTGCAGCGACGCCGCGATGTCTGCCGGGTCGGTCGAGCCCGAAGCGAGCGAGGCCAGCGCGAGCAGCACCGTGGCGTCGAAGGACTCCGCCGCGTAGCTGTACTCCTCGAGCGGGTCGGAACCCTGCTCCTCGAGGAAGGCGTCCAGCTCGCCGGTGAATTCGCCGAGCGTGTCGATCGACAGACCGGGCAGCGTGCCCTTCGCGCCGGTGAGCGAGCCCTCCGGGAACTCGTCGCCGAAGTTCGACAGGTTGCCGTCGACGAAGTACATGTTCTCGGCGGGGAACTGTCCGAACAGGCTCGGGAGGATCGTGGTGATCTCCTCGAACGTGATCAGCGCGATGGCGTCGGGGTCGGCTGCGAGCACCTCGTTGATCTGGGCGTCGAAGGTCGTGTCACCGGTGTTGTACGTCGGCTGCGCGACGACCTCGCCACCGGCCGCCTCGAACGCCTCCTGCACGTAGCCGGCGAGGCCGGTGCCGTAGGAGTCGTTCAGCACGATCATGCCGAGGGTCTGCGCGCCGTCCGCGGCGATGAGGTTCCCGAGGACCTCACCCTGCAGCACGTCGGACGGGGCGGTGCGGAAGTACAGGCCGCCGTCGTCGTACGTCGTGAACGCGTCGGACGTGTTCGCCGGCGAGAACTGGATGACGCCGGCACCGGTGACCTGGTCGATGAACTGCAGCGACACACCCGACGAGGCGGCGCCGATGATCGCGGAGACGTCCTCACCCAGCAGGCGCGGGATCTCGGTCTCGTAGGCCTTGTTGTCGGTGTCACCCGAGTCGCCGTAGACGACGTCCATGCTGAGACCGGTGGTGTCGGAGACCTCGTTGATCTGCGCGGCGGCGTAGGCCACACCAGCCTCTTCGGGCGGTCCCAGGAACGCGAGGTTTCCGGTCTGCGGAAGCGCCGTTCCGATCGTCAGGGTCATGTCTTCGACGGGACCGGCCGCATCGCCGCTGTCGCCGCTGTCGTCGCTGCCTCCCCCGGCACAACCCGCCAGGACGAGAGCGCTCACACCGAAGACGGCCAGGCCGCCGAGAGTGGTCGCGCGCGAACGTGTGATGACGCTCATGTTGCTCCTTGCTGTGTGTGTTTTCGCGGGAAGGCTCGGGCGCCCACCCAGTGATCACAACCTAGTCGCGCCGACGTCTCTGCGATGTTGCCGTTCGTTAACGATCTGTAACGGGAGGCGCGAGGAGGTCACGATCCGGCAACGACGGCACAGGAAGGAGGCCACGTTTCGTCTCGCTGCGCTCGCTCAACGACCGGAAGGGGAGGATCGGGAGGGGAGGACCGGGAGGAACTGCCACCCACCCCGGTCGTTGAGCGAGGAGCGCAGCGCCGAGACGAAACGCAGACCCGCGGAATACCCATAGGGGGTATCGTGTTCCACCAACAGCCGGCATCTCCGGCGAACGACCGCGACAGGAGGCACCATGAGCGCCGAGACCACCATCGACTACCTCGTGACGGGCATGACCTGCGGGCACTGCGAGCGCGCCGTCACCGACGAAGTCTCGCGCGTGCCGGGCGTGACCCGCGTCGACGTGAGCGCGGCGTCGGGGCGCCTCACGATCGCCACCGACGGCGCCGTCCCGGCCGATGCCGATGTGATCGCCGCGGTCGACGAGGCCGGCTACTCCGCAGTCCGCGCCTGATGTCCGCGTCGGCCGCCGAGGCCGCGCCCTCGCGCGTCGACCTCGACATCCAGGGCATGACGTGCGCGTCGTGCGCCGCCCGCATCGAGAAGCGCCTCAACCGCCTGGACGGCGTCACGGCGTCGGTCAACTACGCCACCGAACGCGCGCACGTCGAGTCGGCATCCGGTCTCACGCCCGAAGCGCTCATCGCCGAAGTGCAGCGCACCGGCTACGACGCATCGGTGCCGGCGCCCGAGCGATCCTCCGATGACGCGGATGCGCGCGCGCTGCGCACGCGGCTCCTCGTCGCGATCACCCTGGCCGTGCCCGTCATTGCGCTGTCGATGGTGCCGGCATGGCAGTTTCCGGGATGGCAGTGGGCCTCGCTCGCTCTTGCGCTCCCCGTGGTGACGTGGGCGGCATGGCCGTTCCACCGCGCCGCAGTGATCAATCTGCGGCACGGCGCGGCGACCATGGACACCCTGATCTCGCTCGGGGTGACAGCCGCGACACTGTGGTCGCTGTACGCGCTGCTGTTCACCGACGCGGGCATGATCGGCATGACGCACGGCTTCGTCTGGTTCAGCGCGTCGAGCGGACCGGCGGTCTACCTCGAGGTCGCAGCGGGCGTGACGATGTTCCTCCTCGCGGGCCGCTTCGCCGAAGTCCGTGCCAAGCGGCGGTCCGGCGACGCCCTGCGAACCCTCCTGCAGCTCGGCGCCAAGGACGCCGCCGTGCTGCGCAACGGCGTCGAGATGCGCGTGCCGATCACGTCCCTTCGGGTCGGCGACGAATTCATCGTGCGTCCCGGTGAGAAGGTGGCGACGGACGGGGTCGTGACCTCGGGCACCAGCAGCATCGACGCCGCCCTCGTCACCGGAGAGTCGGTGCCGGTCGACGTCTCCCCCGGCGACGCGGTCGTCGGCGCGACCCTCAACACGGGTGGGCGCCTGGTGGTGAAGGCGACGCGCGTGGGGTCGGACACGCAGCTGGCCCAGATGGCGCGCCTCGTCGAGGACGCGCAATCTCGCAAAGCGGATGTGCAGCGCCTGGCCGACCGGGTGTCGGCGGTGTTCGTTCCGGTCGTGATCGGGATCTCGGTCATCACCCTCGTCGCGTGGCTCGTGCTCGGCGGCTCCGCGCAGGCCGCGTTCACGGCCGCCGTGGCGGTGCTCATCATCGCCTGCCCCTGCGCGCTCGGACTCGCCACCCCGACCGCCCTCATGGTCGGCACCGGCCGCGGCGCCCAGCTCGGCATTCTCATCACCGGCCCCGAGGTGCTCGAGTCGACCCGCCGGGTCGACACCATCGCGCTCGACAAGACGGGCACCGTGACCACCGGACGCATGTCGGTCATCGACGTCACGGCAGCGACCGGGGAGGACGCCGACGAGGTGCTCCGCGTCGCCGCCGCCGTGGAAGACGCCTCCGAGCACCCGCTCGCCCTGGCGATCGTCGCGGCCGGCCGGCGGAACGGACCGCTCCCGATGATCGATGCGTTCCGGGCGACCGCCGGGTCCGGCGTCTCGGCCGTCGTCGACGGACGTGCGGTGCTGGTGGGCAGCGCGTCGTTCCTGCGCTCCTGGGCGGTCACACCGATCGAGACAGACACCGAGGGCCTCACGACCGTGCACGTGGCATGGGATGGCGCGGCCCGCGGCGCCATCTCGCTCGCCGACGGCGTGAAGCCCACCAGCGCGGAGGCGGTGCAGCGCCTGCGCGCGCTCGGCCTCGAGCCGGTGCTGCTCACCGGCGACGGCGAGTCCGTTGCTCGACGCGTCGCCGCCGAGGTGGGCATCGAGCGTGTCTCAGCCGGGGTCCTGCCGGAAGGCAAGGTCGACACGATCAACGCGCTTCAGAGCGAGGGACGGGTCGTCGCGATGGTCGGCGACGGGGTCAACGATGCCGCCGCCCTCGCGCAGGCCGACCTCGGCATCGCCATGGGCACCGGGACCGATGCCGCGATCGCCGCATCCGATCTCACCCTGGTTCGCGGAGACCTGCTCGCCGCCGTCGACGCGCTGCGACTGTCGCGCGCGACCCTGCGTACGATCAAGACCAATCTGTTCTGGGCGTTCGCCTACAACACCGCCGCGATCCCCCTGGCCGCCCTGGGCCTGCTGAACCCGATGATCGCCGGGGCCGCGATGGCGTTCTCCAGCGTCTTCGTCGTCGGCAACAGCCTGCTGCTGCGCCGCTTCCGCGCGACCGCACCGACACCGAAGGAGTCCCGATGACCGACACCGCCCCGATCACCGACGGCGCGCACGCCCACCACGGCTACATCAGCGACAAGGCCCGCTACCTCAATCGCCTGAAGCGGATCGAGGGGCAGGCGCGCGGCATCCGCACGATGGTCGAGGATGAGCGCTACTGCATCGACATCCTGACGCAGATCAGCGCCCTCACCAGCGCGCTGGAGACCGTGGCGCTGGGGCTCCTCGACGACCACCTGCGTCACTGCGTGGTCGACGCCGCGCGAGCCGGAGGCCCCGAGGCCGAGGAGAAGATCGCGGAGGCATCGCAGGCCATCGCGCGCCTCGTGCGGTGACGCGCTCCGTTACGTGAAGTCGGCCACGTCCGACACCGTGCGGCGCGACCGGCGCGCGGCCGACACGGAGTCCGCCGACAGGATCACCAGCGCCGCCCAGACCAGCGCGAAGCCGATCCAGCGCTCCGGCGGCATGGGCTCCTGCAGGATCCACACCCCGATCGTGAACTGCAGGATGGGGGCGACGAACTGCAGGAGGCCGATGACGGTCAGCGGAACCCGGCGCGCGCCCGCGGCGAACAGCAGCAGGGGCGTCGCCGTCATCACCCCCGCCAGAAGCAGCAGCACGGTGTGCACGGCTCCGGCCGTGCCGAGTGTGAGACCGGCCGTCACCCCCACCGCGATCAGCTGGATGATGGCGACCGGGGTGAGCCAGAGCGATTCGAGCGTGAGCCCGCTCACCGCGTCGACGGAGGGGCCGATCTGCTTCTTGACGAGCCCGTACAGTCCGAAGGATGTCGCCAGCGACAGTGCGATCCACGGGAACGCACCGTAGCCCGCCACGATCACCCCGACCGCGGCGGCCGCGATGCCGAGCGCGATCCACTGCGTGACACGCAGCCGCTCCCGGAGGATGAGGACGCCCAGGAGCACGGTCAGGATCGGATTGATGAAGTATCCGAGACTCGTCTCGATCACGTGCCCGGTCAGGGTCGCGATGAGGAACACCTGCCAGTTGACGTAGATGAGCAGGCCCGCCACCACCGTCCAGCCGACGAGACGTCGCTGCCGGAGGATCGCCACCAGCCGAGGCCACGTGCGCGTGACGGTCAGCAGCATCGCGCAGAACACCAGCGACAGCAGGATGCGCCACGCGACGACCTCCCACGGCCCGGTGGGTGCGAGCGCGAGGAAGTACAGCGGCAGGAACCCCCACAGGAGGTACGCGACGAACGTGTACACGCCGCCCCACGCTCGCTCTCGCGAGGCGTCCGGCGGCGAGGCGCCTGCGTCGGCGGACGACGGAACGCCGACGCCCGCGGTCACGAGCGCGGTCTCCCCCAGGTCGGGGGCGTCTCGTGCTGCCTCGTCGGCGTCGCCGGCTCCCCCGGGGGGCTCGGGCGCGTCGAGGTTCACCGGTTCATCGTAGTCCCGACCTGCCGCGCCCGGTTGCGGCAGCGAAAAGGGCTCGGATGCCGAAGCATCCGAGCCCTTCGTCAAGCGGGGTGTCTCAGCGGACGACGACCGCCAGAACGTCGCGCGCCGACAGCACGAGGTACTCATCGGCACCGAACTTGACCTCGGTACCGCCGTACTTGCTGTAGATCACGCGGTCGCCGACGGCGACGTCGACCGGGACACGGTTGCCGTTGTCGTCGATGCGACCGGGACCGACCGCCACGACCTCGCCCTCCTGGGGCTTCTCCTTGGCGGTGTCGGGGATGACCAGACCGCTGGACGTGGTCTGCTCGGCCTCGACCTGCGTGATGACGATGCGGTCCTCGAGCGGCTTGATGGAAACCGACACGGGTCTACCTCTGCTTTCCTATGAGACGTCAAGACTCGTTAGCAAACTCGGAGTGAGAGTGCTAACGCAAGTCTAGGGAAGCGCTGGCACTCTTGCAACGCGAGTGCCAGATTTACGATCGACACGTATCAGCACGGCCCTGGCCGTCTCCCCTCATGTGTGTGTACGATGACAACACCGAGACCGGGTCAGCTGGGTGACCTGGCATCGGATGCAGACGACGGCGTTCGCCACCGTGATCGCTCCTCGTCTGCTGCACTGGGACACTGGGAACAACTGGGGTAATCACGAGCTCTCGCCAGCTCGCGCCCGATCCGTGGGGGGATCATGGCAACGGCGTATTTTCTGGGTATCGACGTCGGTACGAGCAGGACGGCGGCAGCGACCGCACGGTCCGCTCCCGACACCACACTCGACACCCGAAGCTTTCCGCTCGGACGCAGCACCGACAGTGCTCCGTCATCGGTGTTCGTCACCGCTGACGGCCTGCTCTTCGGAGACGCCGCCGAACGACGCGGCATCAGCCAGCCCGAGCGGCTCGTGCGCGAGTTCAAGCGCAGCATCGGCGACGACGTTCCGCTGTCGGTGGCGGGGCGGACTCTTCCGCCCGAGCAGCTCTATGCGCACACCGTCGCCTCGGTCATCGAGGCCGTCGTCGAGCGCGAGGGCTCGTCACCCGAGGGCACCATGCTCACCCACCCGACCGGGTGGGGCTCCCACCGGCTGGGCCTGATCCGCACCGCGCTGGGCCGCGCCGAGGTCGGCGAGGTGTCGCTGATCACCGAACCCGAAGCGGCCGCACGGCAGTACGAAGCCGGCCGGGTTCTGGAGCCGGGCCGCTCGCTCGCCGTCTACGACCTCGGCGGCGGCACGTTCGACTCCGTCATCCTCCGCAAGTCCGACGACGGCGGGTTCGCGCCCCTCGGCAGCGCGTCGGGAATCGACGACCTCGGTGGCGCCGACTTCGACGACGAGGTGCTCCGCCACGTGCTCCGCGCTGCGGGCGTGACCGCAGCCGACCTGCAGTCCGACGACGCCGACATGCGGCTGGCGCTGTCGCAGCTGCGCCGGGAGTGCGTCGACGCCAAGGAGGCGCTCTCGTTCGACTCCGACGTGACGATCCCGGTGCTCCTGCCCACGGGCGCGGCGAGCGTTCGCCTGACCCGTGCGGAGTTCGAGGACATGATCGCGCCGTCGGTGGAGCGCACGGCCGACACGCTCGAAGACACGCTCGAAGCCGCCGGTCTCACTCCCGACGACGTCGAGAGCATCCTGCTCGTCGGCGGATCATCTCGCATCCCGCTCGTCGCGCAGATGCTCTCCGAGCGCTTCGACCGTCCGATCGCGATCGATGCCGATCCGAAGTCCTCGATCGCCCTCGGCGCAGCGCGGGCCATCGCACCGGCCGCCGAGATCGGCGCGGGTCTCGCCCTGCTGCCGGCCGGGTCCGCCGCGGCACTGGTCGACGACGCCCCCGTCGCCGAGGCGGCCGATGTCGCCGAGGCACCCACGCCGCTTCCCGCTCGCCGGTCTCGGGCGATCCCGATCGCGGCGTCCGCAGCGGGCGCGCTCGTGCTCGCGAGCGGCCTCGTGCTCGCGAACGCGACCGGACTCGGCAACAGCACCCTCGCCGCCGGCTCGAGCCAGCAGTCGCTGAGCGAGTGGCTCGGCATGGAGCTGACCGCGTCCTCGCAGGCGGTCAGCGAGACGAGTGAGCCCGAGGCGGCCGGTGAGGAACCGGGTGCTGCCGATGCGGTCAAGGCCGCGCCCCGGCCGAAGGCGGACACCGGCGGCTGGACCACACCGCGCAGCAACCCGATGGTGCACAACACCCGCACCACACCGAAGTCATCGTCCTCCTCCTCGAGTGCCACGCAGGGGCGCACGTCGCCGTCGAAGTCGGCGCCGCCGAAGTCCTCGGGATCCAGCGGATCGACGGGGTCGAGCGGGTCGTCGGGCTCGAGCGGTTCGTCCGGGTCCAGCGGCTCCACCGGATCGACCGGCTCGTCCGGATCCGGCGGGTCGACGACCACGCCGTCGACGCCTCCGACCACATCGACACCGACGCCGACCACCCCGTCGACGCCCTCGCCCTCGACACCGTCGACCACTCCGACGCAGGAGCCGGACCCGACCCCGACCGAGCCGACGACGGACCCGTCGCCGACGACCGACCCGACGCCGGATCAGACGACCCCGACGCAGGAGCCCGAGCCGACGAGCGAGCCGGAACCCACCGCGTCGACCTCGACGGCACCCGACCCCGCGCCCTCAGAAACGCAGACCGAGACGACTCCCCCCACGTCGCCCAGCCCCAGCCCGTCCGATACGACGGTGACGGCTGAGTAGCGTGCGGGGGCGATAGTGAACAGGCTCACCGAGACCACCGATCCGACGGTAGAGATGCTTCCCCGGGCTGCCCACGCGCTCGGCGCCCTCGACGACCTCGTCACGCGCAGACCCCCACTGCGCGCAGCGATCGTCGGGGGTGCCGGCTCGGGCAAGACGGATGCGCTCGCCTACCTGCGCGGTCGGCTCGACCGAGACGGCCGGCCGACCCACCTGTGGTCGGCGCGCGATAGCACCGATCCCGTCGACGACGACGTGACCCTCCTCGTCGACGACGCGCAGGAGCTCGACGAGAAGGCGCTCGGAACACTCCTCGAACGCGCGCATCGACCCGACGCGGGCCTCGTCATCGCCTACCGCACGTGGCCGGC
>NZ_DEPK01000282.1:0-3098 GCF_002358725.1 Microbacterium sp. UBA3394 | reverse complement strand
AGGAGGTTGTCGTTGTTCACGAAACCGCCGCTGTTGGTGAAGTACGGCACGAGGAGAACGGCAGCCCCACCGACGAGGCCCGCGACTCGGGAGGAAGTGACCCGACGGGCTATACCCACGACAAAAGGAATTGAACACGCGAGCATGAGTGCGGACATCGACCGCATGATCATCTGCGCCTGGTCCCAGCGAAGCTCTTCGCCACCGGCTGCCCACACAACGGCCGCAACAGCTCCGTAGTACAGCGGCGGGTGCTGAACCATCTGGTCGCGGGCCTGCCGTTCCCAGTCATCCCCCTGCAGCAGCAGTGCGCGATCCGCTGGATCCGGCAGCACCTCAAGGCGCTGGTCGAGGTAGGAGCCGCCCGACTCGGCGACCGCTTGAATGGTCGACTTCTCGATGCGTGCGTCATAGGGGCGAGGCCAACCGTCGCCGGCGACGAGACGGGTTACCGAGTTGTAGTGCGCGTACTCATCGGGCCCCGTGAACGGGGGCATCACCACAGCCCACAGGAGCGAGAAGGCGAGAGTGAGAAGAGAGAGCGCAGCGATGGCCACGTGGTACGCGCTCGATCGGGTCTCTGCACCACCGCGGTGCGGCTTGATCGACATGATCAGTCCTCGCTCGCCCATTCGGGCGTGTGTGTCTCGTGGGGCGTTCGAGGTGCCGTCTCCGGGTGTCTTCGCGATGGCGTATTCCTCTCGACCTGCGAATGCACTCGGACGCGCACCAGGGCGCCGGCCGTCGGTCGGGAGTCTATCCCAGGGGGCATCGACCGCCTCTGGTACGCCACCGCGGAGCCGTCGACAGATGCAGTCAACGATAGGATCGGAGAGCTCGATTTCCGTCGGCCCAGCGCTCCGATCGTGCGCGACGCGAAGACGCTTCCGCTCGAGGTCGACCGATCAGAAGGGTGCATTTGCGTGAGCATCGCCGACGTCGCCGTCATCATCAGAACCAAGGACAGGCCGGACTTCCTCGCGCGCGCTCTCCAGAGTGTGACCTCGCAGTCACACACAGGGTGGGAGTGCGTCGTTGTCAATGATGGAGGAGACCCGACGCCCGTCAATGAGCTGATCGACGCGCTCGATTCGGCGTCCCGCGGACGGATCCGCGCTGTACACTCGCCCGAGACGCGCGGTCGGTGGAAGAGCGCGAACACGGGTGTCCTGCAGACGTCCGCGCCGCTCATCGTGCTCCATGATGACGATGACTCGTGGCATCCGGATTTTCTGCGGCGCAGCGTTGACTACCTGACGGAACACCGAGAGCGCGCCGGGGTCGTCTCGCGAATCGAGATCGTGTGGGAGCGCCGAGCAGGAGAGTCGTTCGAGGAGATCGGTCGCGAGCTGTTCCAGCCCCAGCTGCACGATCTGCTGCTCAGCGATGCTCTGCTCTTCAATCGGTATGTGCCGATCGCCTACGTCTATCGACGCAGTCTGCATGAGGAACTCGGTCTCTACGACGAGAGCCTTCCGGTGGTCGGGGACTGGGCATTCAACCTGAAGGTGCTTTCGCGCCAGCCGTTGCCCTTCCTCCCCGGCGAGCCGATGGCCTACTGGCACCAGCGCGTCGAAAGCGCCGGCGCGGACGGAAACAGCGTGATCTCCTCCCGCGGGGATCACGACCGCTTCGATGCCCTCATCCGAGATGAGGCGCTTCGCGCCCATGTCTCTCAACAGGGTCTGGGCCTCGCGCTCTACCTCACGAAGTTCATCGACCAGCGTTTCATCGACGTCGAGAACGGCATCAGACGCGAGGTGGGGGAGGCGTCACTTCTTCGACGCCTCGAGCGGCGGTTCAGACGACCGCGCGATCGTCGAGGCCGGGCATGACGGAACGCTTCCCGGGTGGGGCGCGATGAGCACGGGCCGCACCGTCCTCGTCTTCCCCTTCTACGACGACAACCCGTTCCTCAACGTCCTCTCTCTCGCGCCGATGGCGGAAGGCTGGGAATTCCTCTCCGCCGGCGACTTCGACGATTGGGAGACTCGAAGTGACCGGCTCTCCCCCGGCGATGTGATGCATCTGCACTGGACTGCGCCGATCCTGCAGACCGCGGAGACGCCGGCGGATGCGGAGCGCCGTCTCGTCCGGTGCGGAGCCATGCTCTCCCGCGCGCACCGCCGAGGCATCGGCATCATCTGGACCGTTCACAACCGCGTACCGCATGAAGTTTTCTACGCCGATCAGGAACGACGTCTCATTCGTCTCATCTCCGAGCGAGCGGACCTCATCCACGTCATGTCTCCCTCGACCGTGGAGGTCCTCGCCGACATCTGTCGCCTTCCACCCGAGAAGGTGCGGCCGATACCCCACCCTTCCTACGAGGCCGTCTACGGCGATGGTCCCGCACGACGCGACGCCAGAGCCTCGTTCGGACTTGCAGACAGTGATCGCGCCGTACTGTTCTTCGGAAACGTCCGCGCGTACAAGGGCGTCCAGAGCCTGATCGACGCCGCCCGTCTCGTACAGGATGCGGACCGATCCGGCGTACACCTCGCACTTCTGCTCGCCGGCCGCACCCCCCCGTCCGACCGTGAGCTCATCGAGAGCGCACTCGCACCGCTGAAATCGGTCGGGCACTTCGACTTCGTTCCCGAGCATGAAGTCGGGAGATGGTTTCGCGCGGCAGACGTCGCGGTGTTCCCCTTCGAGAAGGTGCTCAACTCCGGCAGCGTGCACCTCGCAGCAACCTTCCGCGTGCCGGTCATCCTTCCCGACGTCCACCATCTCCGGCGGGACTTCGGCGAATATCCCTGGGTGCGCACCTTCGACGCCAACGATCCGGTGGAGTCGCTCGCATCGTCCCTCCGCGATGGCTCGCTCTTCTCCTCGCTGAAGGTCACCGACTTCGACCCGTTCCTCCGATCGCGTGCGCCGTGGGCGACGTCGCTGCGTTATCGGTGGCTCCTACAGGAGGCGCATAGCATCGGCGCATCGCGTCGTGTAGCGTCTACCGGCTGAATCCCGAACGCAGACGCCTGACAATCCGGCCGAGTACGCGCATCGCCGGGCTTCTGCGTCGCCGCACCGTCACGGTCGCACCGACCCGCTCAAGCAGAAGCGTGTCTCGCCGCCGCGGCGCGAGCTCGTGC
>NZ_DEPK01000079.1:5183-7771 GCF_002358725.1 Microbacterium sp. UBA3394 | reverse complement strand
GATCGGCCTGCGCGCGATGACGCTCTCCGACGGCCCCGCCGGCGTGCGCGGTCCCCGCTGGGATGAACGCGAGCCCTCGCTCAACCTGCCTTCGGGGTCGGCTCTCGCGGCCTCGTGGGACGACGCGCTCGCGTACCGGTACGGCGCCGCGGCGGCATCCGAGGCGCGCCGGAAAGACGTCGACGTCGTGCTCGGCCCGACGATCAACCTGCACCGCTCGCCTCTCGGCGGACGCCACTTCGAGTGCTTCAGCGAAGACCCCGAGCTCACCTCGGGACTCGCCGCCGCCTACGTGCGCGGCCTGCAGGACAACGGCGTCGCCGCCTGCCCGAAGCACTACGTCGCGAACGACTCGGAGACCGACCGCTTCACCGTCGACGTTCAGCTCGATGACCGCCCGCTGCGCGAGCTGTACCTCGCACCGTTCGAGCGCGCGGTCGCCGACGCCGGCGCGTGGACGATCATGAGCGCGTACAACTCGGTGCGCGGCGTGACCATGACCGAGAACGACCTGCTCGAGACGCCGCTGAACTCCGAGTGGGGCTTCGACGGCGTGGTGATCAGCGACTGGACGGCCGTGCGGTCGCTCGACGCGGTCGCCGCCTCGCAGGATCTCGCGATGCCCGGTCCCGCGCCGGCGTGGGCCGGGCTCGTCGACGCCGTGCGCGAGGGCCGCGTGTCCGAATCCGACCTCGACCGCAAGGTGCTGCGGCTGCTGCTGCTGGCCGAGCGCGTCGGGGCCCTCGGGTCGGATGCCGCCGTCACGCCCGCCCCGGTCGACGCCCGCGCGTTCGCGCGCGAGGCCGCCGTCGAGGGCACCGTTCTGCTGGCGAACGACGGGGTGCTCCCGCTGTCGCCGGCGCTCTCCCGCATCGCCGTGATCGGCCACAACGCTCTCGAGGCCCGCACCCAGGGCGGCGGCAGCGCGACCGTGCTGCCCGAGCAGATCGTGACGCCGCTCGAGGGCATCCGCACCGCCTTCGCGAACGCCGAGGTCGCCTATGAGATCGGCGCCGTCGTGCAGGAGGGCGTGGCGGAGATCCCGCTGAGCCAGATCACGAACCCCGCCACCGGCCTGCCGGGGGTGCGGGTGAGCTTCTTCGACGCAGACGGCGCGGAGCTGTTCGCCGAGGACCGCCGCTCGACCGCTCTCGTCTGGTTCGGGGGCGACGCGCCGATCGCGGCGAGCCGGCGCGTCGTGCTCGAGGCCGACTACGTCGCCGCCGAGACCGGCGAGATCGAGCTCGGCTTCGCCGGCGGCAACCCCGGCCTGCTGCAGGTCGACGGCGAGACGGTCCTCGACGAGGCGCCCGTGGTCGAGGGAACCGACCTCGGAGCGGCATTCCTCAACCCGCCGTCTCTGACGGCGACGGTCGCCGTGCAGGCGGGCGTCGCACGCCGCATCCGGCTCGAACTGCGTGTCAACGAAAGCGAGAGCCCGCTCAGCGGCGCCCTCTCCGCGACGCTCGGGATCGCCCCGGAGCGCACCGACCCGGACGAGCTCATCGCCCGCGCCGTCGCCTCGGCGGCCGACGCGGAGGTCGCCGTCGTGGTCGTCGGCACCAACTCCAAAGTCGAGTCCGAGGGCTACGACCGCACCGACCTGGCTCTTCCCGGCCGCCAGGACGACCTGGTCCGCGCCGTCGCGGCGACCGGCACGCCGACCGTCGTCGTCGTCAACGCCGGCTCTCCGGTCGAGCTGCCGTGGGCGCACGACGTCGCGGCGATCGTGCAGGGCTACTTCGGCGGTCAGGAGTTCGGCACCGCGGTGGCGGACGTGCTCACCGGCACCGCCGAGCCCGGCGGACGGCTCCCCACCACGTGGCCGGCCGCCCTCGCCGACGTGCCGGTCGCCGAGGTCACGCCGACCGACGGCGCGCTGGCCTACACCGAGGGCATCCACATCGGCTACCGCGCGTGGCTGAAGGATGCGGTCGCCCCCGCCTTCCCGTTCGGCCACGGCCTGGGCTACACGACCTGGTCGTGGGGCGCGGCGCAGCGCGACGGCGACGCCCTCGAGGTGACCCTCGCCAACACCGGAGACCGCCCCGGCAAGCACGTGGTGCAGGTCTACGCCGAGCGGGCGGATTCGTCGATCGAGCGCCCGGTGCGCTGGCTGGTCGGATACGGCGTCGTGCGCGCGGCCGCCGGTCAGACGGTGACCGCACGCATCCCCCTCCCCGACCGGCGCTTCGCGCACTGGGCCGACGCGTGGGAGGTCGAACCCGGCGCCTTCACCCTGCGCATCGGCGCATCCGCGGTCGACGCGCCGCTCGAGTTCGGATGGGACGTGGCCGCAGGCTGATCATGACGACGCTCCACAACCCGCTCGTGAACGGGTTCCACCCCGACCCGAGCATCGTCGCGGTCGACGGGTGGTACTACCTCGCCACCAGCACCTTCGAGTACCTGCCGGGCATCCCCATCCACCGCTCGAAGGACTTCGAGACGTGGGAGCTCATCGGGCACGTCGCGACAAGGCCGGGCCAGCTGGGCGCCGAGTCGGTCCCGACCGGCGGCGGCGCGTGGGCCCCGACGATCCGCCACCACGACGGCCGGTTCCACCTCGTGATCACCGACGCGATGGG
>NZ_DEPK01000079.1:0-4949 GCF_002358725.1 Microbacterium sp. UBA3394 | reverse complement strand
CGAGTCGGTCCCGACCGGCGGCGGCGCGTGGGCCCCGACGATCCGCCACCACGACGGCCGGTTCCACCTCGTGATCACCGACGCGATGGGTCGCGGGATGCTGCACTTCACGGCCGACGACGCCGCGGGACCCTGGTCGGACGGCGACCTCATCGTGATGGCAGACGGCTCGGAGAGCGTCTTCGGCATCGACCCCGACATCGCGTGGGACGCCGACGGCACCTGCTACATCACCTTCTCGGGCCTGCTGCTGTCCGGCGACCTGGACCCGAACGCCCCCACGCACCTGGGCATCCAGCAGGTGCGGGTCGACCTCGACACCCACACGGCGCTCGAGGCGCCGCGGTCGCTGTGGTCGGGAACGGGCCTGATGTTCCCCGAGGCGCCTCACCTGTACGAGATCGACGGCTCCTGGTACCTGATGATCGCCGAGGGCGGCACCGAGCGCGGCCACGCGATCAGCATCGCGCGCGGTGACGGTCCGGAGGGACCCTTCGAGGGCGCCCCCGGCAATCCGCTGGTCTCGGCGCGCTCGACGCCCCGCCCCATCCAGAACACCGGTCACGGCGACCTCGTCGTCGGCCCCGACGGTCGGTGGCTGTGCGTGCTCTTGGGCGTGCGGCCGCGCAGCGGCACCCGAGCCTTCTCGGCGCTCGGCCGCGAGACCTTCGTCACCGAGGTCACGTGGCGGGACGGCTGGCCCGGCATCGCTCCCGTCGAGCTGAACCCCCGCCCCGGCACGCGCGTCGACGTCGACTTCTCGGCGCCTCTGGACGCGGAGTGGATCTCGGTGCGCCGATTCCCCGACGAGGTGTGCCGACGGGACGACGGCCGTCTCGTGCTGACCGCCGACGGGTCGACCCTCGCCGACGCCCGGCCGGTCTTCGTCGGACGCCGTCAGGAGCACCTGACGAACGAGGTGACGGTGCGGCTGGACGTCTCCGCGGGCACCGGCGGTCTCGCCGTTCGCTACGACGAGCGGTTCTTCGTCGAGATCGAGGCCGACGGGCAGTCGGTCACCGCCCGCGCCCACATCGGCGGGCTGCTGCAGGAGTGGACGGCGGCCGCGGCGTCGAACGTCGTCGACCTGCACCTCGCGTCACGACCGCCGCAGGCCGCGGCCGCCATGGTGACCACGAGCGATGAGTTCCACCTGGCAGCGACCGTCGACGGGACCCGGATCGATCTCGCGCGCGTCGACGGACGATTCCTGTCGAGCGAGGTGACCGAGTCGTTCACGGGCCGGGTCATCGGCGTCTACGCGGTCTCCGGCGAGGTCGCCGTATCGTCGTGGGTGGCGGAGGGACACGACGGATGACGGATGCGACCGCTCACGTGCGAGCGGAGCTGCGGGATGACGTCCCCCTGGTCGCGACCGAGACGCCGCGGCTGACCTGGCAGGTGGCGGACGCGCCGGGCGGATGGCGGCAGCGCTCGGTGGACCTCACCGACGGCGTCGACACCGTGACCCTCGACACGTCCGACAGCGTTCTCGTCGCCTGGCCGTTCGCGCCGCTGGCAGCCGGCGAGCGCCGTGACGTGGCGGTGCGCGTGCACTCGACGGCGGGGGAGTCCACGCGATGGAGCGCACCGACACCCGTCACGGCGGCCTTCCTCGCCGAGGGCGAGTGGGTCGCCGAGCCCGTCGGGCTCGCGTCGCCCTCGCGCGACGCCCAGCCGTTCGAGGTGCGCACGCGCTTCGCCCTCGGCGATGACGTCGCACGGGCGGAGCTGCTGTGGACGGCCCTCGGCGTCGCCGAGCCGCGCGTGAACGGCGTGGCGGTCTCCGACGATGTGCTCGCGCCGGGGTGGACCGCGTACCGCGACCGTCTCGTGCACGAGACGGTCGATGTGACCGAGCTCGTGCATCCCGGTGAGAACGAGCTCGCCGCCGCCGTCGCCGGCGCCTGGTACACCGAGAAGTACGGCTTCTTCACCTTCACCGACCGCCTCTACGGCACCCAGCCCTCTTTCCTCGCCCAGGTGCGCATCACCGCCGTCGACGGCACGGTGCGCACCGTCGCCGCGACCGACGCGTCATGGGAGGCGGCCGGCGACGGCCCCGTCGTCGACAGCGGGATCTACGCCGGTGAGCATCAGGACCTCCGCCGGACCGCGGCGGCCTGGACGCCGGTTCGCGTCGGTGCCGCCGCGAAGGCGGGCTACGAGAGCGTGCCCGTGCCCGAGGCGCGCATCGCGCCGCCGGTGCGGCGCGTGCAGACTCTGCCGGTGGCGGATGTCATCGCGTCGCCGTCGGGCGGACGCATCCTCGATTTCGGCCAGAACCTCGTCGGCCGGCTGCGCATCCGCGCGGGCGGCGAGCGCGGCACCCGGCTCGTCGTGCGTCACGCCGAGGTGCTCGAGAACGGCGAGCTCGGCATCCGGCCGCTGCGCAACGCCGCCGCGACGGCGACCTTCGACCTGTCGGGCGACGACGAGGTGCTGGAGTCGCGGTTCAGCTTCTACGGCTTCCGCTACGCGGAGATCACCGGCGTCGATGTCTCTCCCGACGACGTCGAGGCGGTCGTGCTGCACACCGACATGCGCCGCACCGGATGGTTCGACTCGTCGCACGCCGAGCTCGACCGCCTTCACGAGAACGTCGTGTGGGGCATGCGCGGCAACTTCCTGTCGATCCCGACGGATTGCCCGCAGCGCGACGAACGCCTCGGGTGGACGGGGGACATCCAGGTGTTCGCGCCGACGGCGAGCTATCTCTACGACTGCGACGGGTTCCTCACGTCGTGGCTGCGCGACCTCGCCCACGAACAGGCTCGCACCGTCGACGGCTCCGTGCCGCTGGTCGTTCCCGCGGCGCTCCCCGGGTTCGGCTCCGGCGGTCCGACCGCGGCGTGGGGCGATGCCGCGACCGTCGTTCCCACCGTGATGCACGAACGCTTCGGCGATGTCGGGGTGGTGCAGGCGCAGTACGCGTCGATGCGGACGTGGGTCGAGGCCGTGCTCGCCGACACCGACGGCTCCGGCCTCTGGACCGGCCGCATGCAGCTCGGCGACTGGCTCGACCCCTCGGCTCCGCCGGATGACCCCGGAGCGGCCAAGGTGTCGGATGATGTCGTCGCGTCGGCCTACCTGGCACGGTCGCTGCGGCTGACCGCCGATGCGGCCGAGCTGCTCGGACACGACGAGGACGCCCGCCGCTACGGCGATCTGGCCGAGCGCAGCCGCACCGCCTTCGCCGCCGAGTTCGTCACGCCCGCCGGGCGCATGATGAACGACGCTCCCACCGCCTACGCGCTCGCCCTCGGCTTCGACCTGGTCGCCGACCCGCCCGTGCGCGCGGCGCTCGCGGCGCGACTGGCGGACGTGGTGCGCGAGGGCGGATACCGCATCGGCACCGGCTTCGTCGGCACGCCGCTCGTGGCCGACGCGCTCACGGAGGCCGGCCACCTCGAGGTGGCCGAGCGCCTGCTGCTGCAGACGGAGTGCCCGTCGTGGCTCTACCCGGTGACGATGGGCGCCACCACGGTATGGGAGCGGTGGGATTCCATGCTGCCCGACGGCACGATCAACCCCGGCGAGATGACCTCGTTCAACCACTACGCCCTCGGTGCGGTGGCCGACTGGCTGCACCGCTCGGTGGCCGGGCTCGCTCCGGCGGCGCCCGGATACCGCCGGCTGCGCATCGCGCCCCGCCCTCTCCCGGCGCTCGAGCACGCGTCGACCCGGCACCTCACGCCCTACGGCGACGCGGCGGTGGCGTGGCGACGCGAGGGCGACGAGGTCGTGGTGACGGCCGTGGTTCCCGCCAACACCGTCGCCGAGGTCGACCTGGGCGACGGCGACGTGCACGAGGTCGGATCGGGTACGCACACGTGGCGCACTGCCGCCGCGAAGCCGCGGCAGCATCCGCCCCTGCCCGGGCTCGACGCGATGCTCGCCGACGTGATCGACGACCCGCGCGCCTACCGCGCCCTGCTCGACACCCTGGCCGAGCATGCGCCGGAGCGGGCGGATGCGGTGCGCACGGGCACGGTGTGGGGCTCGCGCCGCGCCCTGTCGACGGCCCTGATGTTCACGCCGCCGCCGGTGCTCGCCGAGGTCGACGCCGCGATCCGCGCCGCCACCGCCTGACCCAGCCGCGGCTTCGACATCCGCGCGGGATCGAGTGCAGGTCAGCGGACGGTGAGGATGACGCGCTGCCAGCTCGCGAGGGGGTGGGTCGGATGCCGGTCGCGGGCCTCGGCGATCACGTGCACCGTGGTGCCGGGCTCGGCATCGGCCGGGATGAGCACGTGCGCGCGGGCCTCACCCTCGGGTGAATCCACGGCCTCGAGCGTCGCGCCCCGGCACGTGCCGGCGGCGTCGAAGATCGACCAATGCGCCTCGACGCGGTCTTCGTCGGGGTCGGTCGCTCGGGCGATGAGCGCGACGCTCTCGGCCGGCGCGACACTCCGGTCGGCGGCGCCGTCGAGCTCGAGGCGCGGGTGGTGGTTCGCGGCGGCGACCTCCGGCGTGATCGACCAGCGCAGGCGCGCGGCGAAGTCCGCCTGCGCGTCTGCGAACCATCGCGTGACCGAGTGCTCGTCGGCCTCGTCGCCAGCTCCGAAGGTGCGCGCGTCGACCGTTGCCCACGTGTCGGGTCCGATATCGGTGCGCTCCGCTCGTCCGCCCCACCCGCCGTAGGAGGGGTGCTCCCAGGCCCGCAGTCCCGGCACGAGCAGGTTCAACATCGTGGTCGTGTCGCCCTCGGATATCCACTCCCCGGCGGGCTGCGGCGGCATCCACACCTGGTAGCCGTCGGCGCGGAGTTCGTCGGCCGAACGCCCGGAGAGGTGGAAGTAGTCGGTCGGGTCGCCGGGCACCATCTGGCGTCCGTCGCCCCACACCCGGTAGAGCGCGCCGAGCGGGCCGGCGCTCGTGACGTTCTCGCGCATCCATTCCGCCGACAGCAGGGGGCGGTCCTCGTCGCGGATGGTCTCGCGGATCAG